>CAJBAP010000147.1 GCA_903950295.1 uncultured Rhodocyclaceae bacterium | reverse complement strand
GCCCAGAAACGGGGTGCCACGACACGGGCAATGGGGTTGACGGCCATCATTTCCATCGCCGACAACTGCTCGGTTGCCTTCATCAGGCCAATTTCTGCGGTGATCGCCGAACCGGCACGACTGGCAAACAGCAATGCCGAGACCACGGGTCCCAATTCGCGCACCAGAGACAGCGCCACCAAGACGCCCAGTGCCTCGGACGACCCGTAGCGCTGCAACGTGTCGTAACCCTGCAAGCCCAGCACCATGCCAACGAACAGGCCTGACACCAGAATAATGATCAGCGACAGAACGCCGGTGAAGTAGATTTCCCGGATGGTGAGCTGAAAACGCTTAATGGATGTGCCGGAATACAGCACTGTCATTAAGAGAAAACGGCTGGCAAAGCCGAGTCGCCACAGGCGATCAGTCACCCGTTGTCCCAGTTGGCGCAGCATGTTTGCGGGGCTCAAGACCACCACCCCTTGGGCTTGGAGGGTTGCTCCATCAACTCCTCACCATAGGGTTGTGCCGGGTATTGGAACGGCACGGGGCCATCGGCCTCTCCCCAGACAAACTGGTGAACGTAGGGCGCCTTCGAATGCTTGATTTCCTCGGCCGTGCCCTCAGCGACAATCCGTCCCTCGGAAACGAAATAAACGTAGTCGACAATCTTCAGCGACTCCTGCACATCATGTGTGACTACGATGGAGCTCGCCCCCAGGGCGTCGTTGAGCGTGCGAATCAACTCGCCGACGATGGACAGGGAAATGGGATCGAGGCCGGCAAACGGCTCGTCGTACATGATCAGCATCGGGTCAAGTGCAATCGCCCGCGCCAACGCGACGCGACGCGCCATGCCGCCGGAAAGCTCCGAGGGCATGAGATTATGGGCGCCGCGCAGGCCAACCGCGTGCAGTTTCATCAGCACCAGGTCGTGGATCAGTCCTTCTGTGAGGTCGGTATGCTCGCGCATCTGGAACGCCACGTTGTCATATACCGACATATCGGTGAACAGGGCGCCGAACTGGAACAGCATGCCCATCCGCCGCCGCATCTGGTAAAGGTCGTTGTCGTTCAGTTCATGCACCACCTGGCCGGCAACGCGAACCTCACCGGAAGTGGGGCGTAACTGACCGCCAATCAGCCGCAGCGTGGTGGTCTTGCCACAGCCGCTCTGACCCATGATGGCCACGACCTTGCCGCGCGGAATCGTAATATTGATTCCGGACAGGATCGAGCGGCTGTCGTAGGAGAAGTTCAGGTCGCGGATTTGAACCAGGGGATCGTCGGACACGGGTAGCAGGGTATCAGCGGCAAAAAACCCGCGCATTATAACCATGCCACGTCCCAGGGACAGCCGAAATTTACGCGGGATTTCAGGGCGATAGAGCAGGGCCTTAGAACGGGAAAGAAGCCCCGCATTCGACCCAGTCTTCCCCGTCAGCATTTTTGTAACGATCGGGTAAGATCAGTGCGTATGAGTGCGACCGAAGCCAATACCACTGGCAAACCTTCTCTGTTGATCGTCGATGACGATCCATTGATCGCTGATACCTTGGAGTATTACCTGCGGGAAGACTTTCAGATATTTACTGCAGGCAGTCGGCCGGAAGCACTCGGCTGGCTTCAGAATCAGACGGCCCCCCCGGCGCTCGCCCTGGTGGATCTTGGTTTGCCTCCCACGCCGCATCGCCCTCTTGAGGGGTTTGCGCTCATCAGCGAATTTCTTGCCCGGGCGCCACACACACGCATTGTCGTGCTGTCCGGCCAAAACGATGACGCCAATGCCCGTCATGCCCGGACCCTTGGCGCTGTTGAGTTTGTTGCCAAACCCGCCGTGCCGGACAAGTTACGCGCGCTTCTCCTGCGTCTACTCGCGATTCCACCGGGGCGAAACGCCGACACCGAACTGCCGTTGCTCGGTGACAGTCCGGCCATGCAAAAACTTCGGGCGCAACTGCGGCAATATGCCGACTCTCCTTTCCCGGTCCTGATCGAAGGCGAATCAGGCAGCGGCAAGGAGTTGGCTGCAGCCTCCCTGCACAGCCTGTCGCAGCGCAACCGCGAACCCTACCTGACGCTTAATTG
>CAJBAP010000146.1 GCA_903950295.1 uncultured Rhodocyclaceae bacterium | reverse complement strand
TCGTTTGACGCCCGCCATCGCGTCAGTTACGTCAGCCCGGCATTTTTGGAAATGACGGGGTTTGTGGAGACCGATCTGATCGGACTCGATGCGCCGACGTTCTCGACGCACCTGGCACAGCTGTGCAACCCGCAGGCACGCTTCCCCGACATCGCCACCCTGCTCGCCAAGCAAAAGTTAGGCGTGACCGCAGGGAATCCCCGCGGGACTGGCGGGACGGCGAATGGGCATGCGCCCGACGGTGCGGGCCAACTGCGGATCGAACTGGCAGGTACCGGCCAGCGCATACTGGAAGTGGGGCTCCGGGTCTCAGCCACCGCCACGGTCTCGCAGATCCTGTATTGCCGCGATGTCACCCGCGAGACCGAGGTCGATCGGCTCAAGAGCGAATTCCTCTCCACCGCGGCTCACGAGCTGCGCACGCCGATGGCCAGCATCTACGGGTTCACGGAACTGCTGATCAACCAGCCCTTCGACGAGCCCGACCGACAGGAAATGCTCACCACCATCTTCAGACAGTCCGAACTGATGGCGTCGATCATCAACGAACTGCTCGACCTCGCACGCATCGAAGCACGACGCGGCAAGGACTTCGACATCGTCCGCCTCGATTTGTGCACGCTACTCACCGAGATCGCCGGCGCCGTGAAGACACCTCCCGGCCGGGCGCAGCCCGAGCTGAACCTGCCAGACGCCTCGTGTCCGGTGCGCGCCGACCGCCAGAAGCTCACGCAGGCGATCACCAACATCATCTCGAACGCCTACAAGTACTCTCCTGAAGGTGACAGCGTCACCATCGAAGTACTCGATACGCCAAACCGCATCGGCATCCGCATCAGTGACCACGGCATCGGCATGACGCCCGAACAGTTGGCGCGCACCTGCGAACGCTTCTACCGCGCCGACGCCTCCGGCAAGATCCCGGGCACCGGGCTGGGCATGAGCATCGTCAAGGAAATCATCGAGCTGCTCGGCGGCAGCGTCGACATCGTCAGCCAGTTCGGCACGGGCACACAGGTCACCCTCTGGCTGCCTACCGTGACGACCGCCATCGCCCTGAAAACTTGAGGGGCATCGAGCACATCATGCATACCGTCCCTGCCACTTTCCTCGACCGTCTCAGCACCCCGCTGGCACGGCTCACCCTGTTGCAGCGCATGCTGCTGTTCGCCCTGATGGCGATCACGTCGATGCTGGTCGTTGGCGTCCCCCCCATCCTTAGCTATGACCATATACAGAGCAGCCGCCAACTTCAAAATAGCCACTACGATGCAGCGCTCACGGTAAAGAACATCTACGTCACCCACCTGCAGACACGCAGCGTGCTGCTCGACCTGCTCCATGCGCAGGCGTCGGCTGCGCGCAGCAGCCTTCAGCAGCGACTGGTGCAGCTCGACGCACAGTTCGATGCCGACGTTGCGCACCTGCGCCAACTGGTGCCAGAACACGAGGTACTGATCGCTCGCATCGAGGACGGTCACCGCAAACGTCTGAGCTTCCGCGCCATCCTGCTCGACAAGCTCACCTCCGGCCATCCTGAAGCGGCGCTTGCCATCATCAACGATCCGGCCCAGCAGGACAAAGCCCGGCAGATGATCGACGAACCGCTGTCAGCGCTCACAACTTCCATCAGGGACAGTACCCGGCAGGCGAACCTGGACCTGCTGGATGAAGAACAGTTGCAGGTCAAGCTGATGCTGGCCGCCATGGCTTTCGGTGTGATCTTCTTCCTGGCCATCTCGCTCCTGGTAACCCGGTCGATCGTCAAACCCCTCTTCCACCTGCGCGACCGTATCGCCGAACTGGTGGATGGCAAGCTCGACGCAGAAATTTCCTTCGTCGACCAAAAGAACGAGATCGGCGAGATAGCGCGGGCGCTTTTCTTTCTGCAGCAGTCCGCCCGCGAGCAGGACAACAAGGCATGGAGCAAGGAACATCTCGCCGCAATCAGCGCCGAAGCGCAGAAGGCGGAATCGCTCGAGGAATACGGCAATGCCTTGCTCGCGCGTCTGTGTCCGCTGGTCGGCGCGGTGCAGGCGCTCTGCTACGTCGACATCGACAGCAACGACCAGATGCAGCCCATCTCGGCCTACGGCCGTTCCACGCTCGGCCCCGCCTTTGCCTTCGGCGAAGGGCTGGTTGGCCAATGCGCGAAAGACCAAAAGCCGCTCGTTACCACCATCCCTCCCGCTGGCAGCCTGCACTTCGCCTCGGGCCTGCTCAACTCACCGCCGGAGCGCCTGTTGCTGCTACCGCTGATGCAACGGAACTCCGCCATCGGCATCATCGAACTGGCGCTCTCTGCCCCGCCCGTCACGCGCGTCACCCTGCTGCTGGAAGAACTGCCTGCCGTGCTCGCCCCCACCCTCGAAGTTCAGCGTCGCAATCTTCGCACCGAGCGCCTGGCCCAGGAGATCCAGGCTCAGGCCGAGGAGATCGGTCGCAAGGAAGAGGAAATGCGCCGCCTGCTCGAATCAACCTCCGAGGGCATTTTCGGGGTCGACCTCAAAGGCCACATCACCTTCGCCAACACCGCAGCAGCGCACCTGCTCGGCTACACAGAAGCGGCGCTGTTGATCGGCGTAGCCAGCCACGAAAATATGCACAGCATCTACCCGGACGGCTCGCCCTACCCGAAGGCGGACTGCCCCATCTGCCAGACGATGAAAACCAATGCTTCATCCAGCTGTGACAACGAGATCTTCCTGCGCGCCGACGGCAGCAGCTTTCCGGTGGCCTACTCGTGCGCCCCGCTGTCGCGCAATGGCAGGGTGATCGGTGCAGTGGTCTCGTTCCAGGACATCACCGAACGCCAGGCGCTCGGCGAAGAAATGCGCAATGCGCGCAAGCTGGCCGAAGAGGCTTCGCGCATGAAGTCCGACTTCCTCGCCAACATGAGCCACGAGATCCGCACGCCAATGAACGCCATCATCGGCATGGCGCACCTTGCCCTCAATACCGAACTGACGCCGCGCCAGCGCGACTACCTGCGCAAGATTCGCTTGTCCGGCCAGCACCTGCTCGGCATCATCAACGACATCCTCGACATTTCCAAGATCGAGGCCGGCAAGCTGCTGGTCGAGAAAACCGACTTCGACCTCGAGACCACCCTCACCGGCGTAATCAATCTGATCGCCGATAAAGCCGCCGAGAAGGATCTGGAAATCGTCCTCGACGTTGCCGCCGACGTGCCCATCAACGTGATCGGCGACTCGCTGCGCCTCGGCCAGGTGCTGATCAACTATGCGAATAACGCCGTCAAGTTCACCGAGCGCGGCGAAATCGACCTGATCGTGCGTGTGCGCGAGAAGGATGACGACTGCGTGAAGCTCTGGTTTGGCGTGCGCGATACCGGCATCGGCCTGACGCCGGAACAAATCGCCACCCTGTTTTCGGCTTTCACCCAGGCCGATGCCTCGACCACCCGCAAGTACGGGGGCACCGGACTTGGCCTGGCAATCTCGCGCCAACTGGCCGAACTGATGGGCGGCGAAGTCGGCGTCGACAGCGTCCCTGGCCAGGGCAGCACCTTCTGGTTCACCGCCCGACTCGGCATCGGCCACGCAAGCACGCGCCTGCTGCTGCCCGAACCGGATTTGCGCGGCCGGCATGTCCTGGTAGTGGATGACAACGCCAACGCCCGGCAGGTAATGGGCGAGATGCTGTCTGGCATGAGCTTCAACGTCGACGTCGTGCCCTCTGGCCCGGCTGCCGTGGATGCCGTGCAACAGGCCGACCGTGAGCGCAAACCCTACGACCTGGTATTCATGGATTGGCACATGCCCGAGATGGATGGCATCGAGGCCGGGCGGCGCATCCGCAAACTCTCGCTGGCCGAACCGCCCCACCTGCTGCTCGTCACCGCCTACGGCCGCGAAGAAGTATTCCATGAAGCCGAAGAATCCGGCATCCACGACATCCTCGTCAAGCCGGTCAACGCCTCGGTGTTGTTCGACGCGGCGATGCGCGTGCTGCACGGTCACGAAGGGGAGCGGCCGCAACTCGTCGCCCCGGCGAGCGAAATGCTGTCTGCACTGTCGACGATCGCCGGCGCACGCATCCTGCTGGTGGAGGACAACGAGTTGAACCAGGAAGTCGCCCTCGAGCTTCTCCGCCAGGCGCGTTTCGCCGTCGACCTCGCCGAAAACGGCAAAGTCGCGTTGCAGCGACTGGAGGCCACCAGCTACGACCTGGTGCTGATGGACATGCAGATGCCCGTGCTGGATGGTATCGATGCCACGACGGCCCTGCGCCAACGCCCGGAGCTCGCCGGTCTGCCGGTGGTGGCGATGACCGCCAATGTCCTTGAAGCCGATCGCCAGCGCTGTCTTGATGCTGGCATGAACGACTTCCTGTCAAAGCCGATCGAGCCAGAACTGCTTTGGCAAGCCCTGCTCAAGTGGATTCCTGCCCGCCATGCGGCAGGTACGGAACCAGCGATTGCTGCGCAGCTTGCCGTCCCGCCAGCGCCGACTTTTGTGCTGCAGATTCCCGGCATCGATGTCGGACCGGCGTTGCGCCGCATGCTGGGCATGACCGAGCTGTTCCTGAACGCACTGCGCAAATTCTGCAGCCTGCAGGCAGATTCGGGCACGCAGATCCGCGCGGCGCTGGCGCGTAAGGACTGGCCGGAAGCCCAGCGCCTGGCACACACGCTCAAAGGCTCGGCTGGCAACATCGGCGCCACCGAACTGGAGGCCAGCGCTGCCACCCTCGAAGAGAACCTGCGCCTGCGCCAGGCAAGCGACCTCGTGCTCCCGCGCATCACCGACATCGAGGCGCAACTGCAAGCGCAGATCGCCGCGATCCTGATCGCCCTGCCCGCACCCGTACGCGCAGACAGCCCCGTTTCGCTCGACGAATTCGAGCAGTTGCTCGTTGCCAACAACCCGGAAGTCATGGCCTGGCTGGAACAGCATGAACACGGCCTGCGCGACATTCTCCCCGCAGCGCGCATGACAGAAATCGAGGCGGCGGTGCGCACCTTCGACCTCGACGATGCCCTGCAACTACTGCGCCGTTCGCGCAGCGAGGAGACAAGCACATGAACCTGCCCGGAACAGTACCCGCCATCGATAAACGCGAAACCGTACTGATCATCGACGACAGCCCGGAAGTGCTCTCCCTGATCAACGCCCTGCTGCGCAACACCTACCAGTTGAAAGCCGCCAACGGCGGCGAGAAAGGCCTGCGGCTGGCGGCGGCGGAACCGCGCCCCGACCTGATCCTGCTCGACATCATGATGCCGGAACTCGACGGCCACGAAGTCTGCCGCCGCCTCAAGGCCAATCCGCTGACGCGCGACATACCGGTGATCTTCCTCACGGCGATGAACAACGAATCCGATGAGCAGGTCGGTTTCGAACTCGGCGCCGTCGACTACATCGCCAAGCCGATCAGCGGCCCGATCCTGCGCGCCCGCGTGAAGACGCAACTGGTCATGAAGCTGTCCGCCGACTTCATCAAGGACAAGAACCAGTTTCTGGTCAGCGAAGTGGCCAAGCGCGCCCGGGAAGTCGAATTCGTGCAGGACGTCACCATCCTCGCGCTCGCCTCGCTCGCCGAGACGCGCGACAACGAGACCGGCAACCACATCCGCCGCACCCAGCAGTATGTGCGCGTGCTTGCCCAGCATCTGCAGCGCCATCCGCATTTCGCCCTGCAGCTGACGCGCACCAACATCGAACTGATCGAAAAGTCCGCCCCGCTCCATGACATCGGCAAGGTCGGCATTCCCGACAAGATTCTGCTCAAGCCGGGGCGGCTGAGCGAAGAAGAGTTCGAAGTCATGAAGTCCCACGCAGCACTCGGCCGCGAAGCCCTCGAACAGGCCGAGCGGCAGATGGGACGTTCGGCACCCTTCCTCGGCTTCGCCAAGGACATTGCCCAGCACCACCACGAGAAATGGGATGGCACCGGCTACCCCACCGGCCTGGCCGGCGCTGAAATTCCTGTCGCTGCGCGCCTGATGGCCGTCGCTGACGTTTATGACGCACTGATCAGCGAACGCGTCTACAAGCCGGGCATGCCACACGCGAAGGCCTGCGAGATCATCCTCGCCGGACGGGGCACGCATTTTGATCCCGAAGTCGTTGATGCCTTTGCCACGCTGCGCGACGAATTCGCCGCCATCGCCAAACGCTTCCAGGATGTAACGGTCAATGTCGAACCCGTATTTACTGGAGACCCCCGATGAAAAGACTGCTCGTCGTCGATGACCAACCCAACATCCGAATGATGATCCGGCTCACGATCCAAAGGGACTTCGCGGTTGAAGAAGCGGACAGTGCTGATGCCGCTCTCGAAATGATCCTCCAGGACCCGCCAGCCGGCATTGTTCTCGACGTGATGATGCCCGGCACGATAAACGGCTTCCAGCTCTGCGAGCGCATCAAGCGCGACGGCACGCTGGCGGGCATCCATGTCGTGCTGGTCACCGCCTGCGGCCAGGTGACCGACCAGGAACTCGGCCGCGCCCTTGGTGCAGACGCCTACTTCATCAAGCCCTTTAGCCCCATGGCCCTGGCACAGCACCTGCGGGCAGCGCTGCTGCCAGCCAACAGCCAGGGAGCGCCGACATGAACACGCCGGCCACCACCCTGCACTGCCCGGCTGCCGTGGCAGCGGCTTGGGACAAATCGCCCTGGGGTACGGTTGCCATCGACAGCGCAGGCAACATCTGCAGCATCAATCCAGGCTTCCTGCAGTACTGTACCCAGTCCGAAGCAGAGTTGATCGGCATGAGCGAAGGCACCTTGCACGGGCTGCTGCTCAGCCTCGGGGTGGAACGCCGCCGGGTCGAAGTCAGCGTTGCAGGCCTGCGGGCGATTTACTATGTTCGTCACGTCACCCCCGCCACCACCACCAAGCACCACCTGACGGGCATCGCCGAGCTGTTGCGCGAACCGATGGCCAGCATCCAGGGATTCGCCGAACTCCTGCTGACGCAGAATTACGACGAGGAAACCCGGCGCGAACTGACCGCCACCCTTCTTTCCCAGATCGAGACCATGTCGAATATCATCAACCAGCAGCTCGACATTACCCGTGACTTGCCATGACCGGAAGCCGCCCCATACCGCACCTGCCCCTTCAATAGCCTTATTAGTCAAGCCTGATTCACGGAGACTGTCATGGACAAAACCATCACCCCGACGCCGCACCGCATCCTGATTGTTGACGACGAGCCGGGCATCATCAATGCCGTGCGCCGCGAGTTGTCGACACCACCGCTGGGGCGCTATCGCTACGAGGTCGAAACCTTCACCAATCCGCTCGAGGCACTGGAACGTGCCAGGACGCAGGAATTCGAAGTCGTGGTGTCGGACTACCGCATGCCGGAAATGGACGGGCTGACCTTTCTCAAGACCTTCGGCGGGCTACCACATCAACAGGATTGCGTTCCTATCGTGCTGTCAGGGCAAACCGAATTCGATGCGCTGATCCGCATGATCAACGAGACACACATCTATCGCTTCATCCCCAAGCCCTGGAGCAGCTACTTCCTCAAGAGTTCACTCAGCCAAGCCATCGACTTCCGTCAGGCCAGCATCGAAAACCGGACGCTCGCCAGTTCCTTGCGGCAAAGCGGCATTGATCTGCCGCATGGCACGCTCAACCCCATCGACCAGATTCTGGTCGTCGACGATGAGCTCAATGTTGCCAACTCCATTGCGCGCTGCCTCAGTCAGCGCAGTACGCTTGATGACATGTTCCGCCTGCTCCGGGAAGAAGGCCCGGAAGGGCGGATCGCCGAACTCAATCCAGCCAGTATCAGCGTGCAGATATCCACCTCATCGTCGCACGCATTGAAAATGACCGATGCCATCGACTTTTCCTGCGTCATCGCCGACTACCGCATGCCCGGAATCGACGGTGCCCAGTTCCTGGCACAGTTGGCCGACAAACGGCCCGACTGCGCTTGCATCCTGATGTCGGGCGCACCCGACATGGAGGGCGTCGTGATTGCCCTGGACCTGGCGCGAATCCAGTTTTTCATTGCCAAACCGTGGGATGACTTCGTCTTGCGCGCCGCCGTGGCCCAGTCACTGGCTCGCCGCCGCCTGCTGCTGGAAAACCGTGAGCTGGTGAGGCTTTGCAAGGCGCGCAACATCCCAACTGACAACCAGACCGACGCGCCGTGCTAGGCACGTGACAGGGGTGATCTGATGACAATTTCCGCTACCGCCGCGACTGGCGACCAGGTAACCGACGTCGCCAACATGACGCAGGTAGAGCAATTACTCGACTTCTACGCCTTCCTGATCCAGGCCAACGGCCTGGTGGCGCGCGCCGACGACACTGCCAAGCTCTACGATGACATTTGTCGCCTCGGCATACAGCTCGACCGCAGACTGGTGCTGGCATGGGTAGGCGTGCTCGACGAAGGCACACAGGAAGTTCATGCCGTCGCCCACGCCGGGTCGGCCACCGGTTATCTCGCCGATCTGCGCATCATGGCGGATCCTGCGGTGCCGGAAGGGCGCGGTCCCGCCGGGCGCGCACTGCGCGAGGGTCACTGCATCGTCATCAATCGTTTTCTCGAAGACGCGACCACCGCACCCTGGCATGCCAAGGCACGCGAATTCGGCATCGCCGCCTGCGCCGCCGTACCGCTACGGCGTGGCGGCACGGTCTGCGGCGCACTCTTTCTGTACGCCAACGCCGTGGATGTGTTCGAGGAAAGTCTCACCGATGAACTCGAGGTGTTGTCGCAAACACTGTCGTATGCCATCGACACGGCACGGCAGCGCGAGCGCGAGCGGCGCCAGACGGAACGCTGGCTGACGCTGCTGCGCCTGGCACAGGCAGGTGAATACGCCGGCGCACAGGGTGAGCATGAGTTCCTCCGCCGCGCCCTCGATGAGGCACGCCGCCTGACCGGCAGCAGCGTCGGATTTATTCACCTCGTTAGCGCCAACCAGCTTGACAGCGACCTGGTGGCATGGGGGGGCTCCCCGGCGGAAAACGACAACCTGCTGCACGACCGCTGCTACCCGATCGGCAAGGACGCCATCTGGGTGCACAGTTTCCACGAGCGCCACGGTCTGATCTTCAACGATTTCAAGTGCGGGGCCGAGCCAGCCGCCGTGCGCCAGGTGCTGACGCGGCTGATCATCGTGCCGGTCATCGACAATGACAAAGTGCTCGCGATTGCCTGGATCGGCGGCAAGGAGGATGCCTACGACCAGGATGATCTCGAATTTTTGCAGATTCTCGCCAGCGATGCCTGGCGCATCGTGCGCCGGCACCGTGCCGAAGATGACCTGCGCGAGGCCCAGAACCAGTTGCTGCAATCGGAGAAGATGGCCTCGATCGGCCAATTGGCCGCCGGGGTGGCGCACGAGATCAACAACCCGATCGGCTTCGTCAATTCCAACCTCGGCACCCTCGGCAACTACGTCCAGGATCTGCTGCACCTGGCCGAAGCCGGCGCCGCCAGCCCTGCCGGCAAGGCCCTGGCGGAAACGATCGATCTCGATTTTTTGCGCAGCGACATTCCCGCCTTGCTGAACGAGTCCAAGGACGGCCTCAATCGCGTGCGCAAGATCGTGCAGGACCTGAAGGATTTTTCGCGCGTCGGCGAGGTGCACTGGCAGTTGGCAGATATTCACCAGGGCCTCGACTCCACGCTCAACATCGTCGCCAACGAAATCAAGTACAAGTGCACGGTCAGCAAGGAATACGGGAAGCTGCCGCCGATATTCTGCCTGCCCTCGCAACTCAACCAGGTATTCATGAACCTGCTGGTGAACGCCGCGCAAGCCATCGAGACTCGGGGCGAAATCATCATCCGCACCGAACTCGCCGGCAACGATGCGGTGCGCATCAAGATTTCCGACACCGGCCGTGGCATCGCCCCCGAGCATCTCAACCGCCTGTTCGATCCCTTCTTCACCACCAAGCCGGTGGGCAAGGGCACCGGACTGGGGTTGTCGCTGGCCTGGAGCATCATCGCGCGCCACCATGGCCAAATCGAAGTGACAAGCACGGTGGGCCAAGGCTCCACCTTTACCATTACGCTGCCGATCAAACCACCCGCCGAATCTGCGGATGAGGCAAGCACCAACGCCGTCCCGCCAGCGCCGACTTTTTGACCCCACCATGAGCAACCAAGCCACCACCCCAGCCACGGAAGACACCCCGGAATCCCGACCCCGGGTGCTGTTTGTCGACGATGAACCCTCGGTCCTGAGTGCCATGAAACGGGTGTTTCGCGGTCAGGGCTTCGAAATCCTCACCGCCGGATCGGGCCAGGAAGGTCTTGACCTGATGAATATATCGCCCGTCGATCTGGTGATTTCCGACATGCGCATGCCCGAGATGGATGGCGCCCAGTTTCTCGAACAGGTATTCGCGTGCTGGCCGGAGACCAAGCGCATCCTGCTGACCGGCTATGCCGATACGACGTCGACCATCGCAGCCATCAACCAGGGCAAGATCTGGCGCTACATCGCCAAGCCGTGGGATGACGCAGAGCTGATCCTCACC
>CAJBAP010000145.1 GCA_903950295.1 uncultured Rhodocyclaceae bacterium | reverse complement strand
TCCCGGTTCGGGTTGGATGAGCGCCGTTGTGAAACGAGCCTGGCGGAAAGATCCGTTGCAGCGCCCCTCGAAGCGGGCAATTATACGCACGTCGCTATAATCCGGCGCACCTTACCGGAGAGCGAATCCATGTTGCGTAAATCAGAAACACGCCGGGCCGTCCCAAGTGCTTCTTGCCCCTTGAGGGGAGAACCGAGCGAAGCGAAGGTTTTCGGGGTGGGCTTATTGTCGCTGATGCTTTTTGCCGGCACCGTGTTTGCCGATACCGGGCTCGATGCCGTCAAGGCGCTGGGTCACCTCAACGGCGAAGCGCTGGCCTGCAAGCAGATGGCACTGGTCGACCGCGTCCGCACGCGCATCGTCAATGAGGCACCAAAGACGCGCGAAGTAGGCGAGACTTTCGAGGCGGCGACCACGGAACGTTTTCTTGCCATGGGTAGCGACCAGGCGTCCTGTACCGATGCGCGTAATTTGGCCGAACGCATCGAACAGGCAACTCAAGCCCTGCGGGCCGCCTTCGCACCGGCGCCAGGCCGCAAGGAGTGAAAAAAGTCGGCACTGGCGGGATGAAATGCCCCGCATGGGGTACGGCAATCCTGCTCGCTGTCCTGACGTTATGGAGTGCCCCGTTACTGGCGCAGCACGACCTGAGCCTGGGTGAAACCCGCGAGATCGTGCCGCGTTATCTTCTGCAGGACACCAACGGTCGCGGCGTATCGCCCGACGACTTTCGTGGGCGCTATCAACTCATCACCTTCGGTTACACCTTTTGCCCGGACATCTGCCCGACCACCTTGGCCGAGATGGCCGTCGTGTTGCAGCAACTCGGGCCGCTGGCAGAAGGCTTGCAGCCAATCTTTATCTCGGTCGATCCCGAGCGCGATACGCTGGAAGTTTTGCGCACCTACACGGCCTTCTTCGATCCGCGCATCATCGGCATGACCGGTTCGCCTGCGCTGGTGAGTCGCGCTGCCGAAAACTTCAAGGTGCGCTACCAGAAGGTTTACGAACCGGGCGCGGCGCCCGATCGTTACGCGGTCGATCACTCGGCCGGCATGGTGTTGCTCGGCCCCGACGGCGCTTACCTCAAGAAATTTGCCTACGCCACGCCGCCACAGAAGGTGGCGGACGCCATCCGCCAGCAGATGGCGGAGATGCCGCCGGCGCCACCGTCGCGCGGTAGCGCCGATACACGGCGGCGCTAAAACATTAGAGACGCATTACAGCCCGGCGTCGGCTTTCAGGGCTTGCACCTTGTCGAGCGCTTCCCAGGTGAATTCCGGCTCGTCGCGGCCGAAGTGGCCATAGGCGGCGGTTTTCTCGTAGATCGGACGCAGCAGATTCAGCATATTGACGATGCCTTTCGGGCGCAGGTCGAAATGCTGCTTCACCAGTTCGGCGATCTTCTCGTCGGCGATCTTGCCGGTGCCTTGGGTCGTGACCCAAACCGAGGTTGGTTGGGCGACGCCGATGGCGTAGGAGATCTGCACCAGACACTTGCTTGCGAGGCCGGCAGCAACGATGTTCTTGGCGACATAGCGACCGGCATAGGCGGCCGAACGGTCGACCTTGGACGGATCCTTGCCTGAGAACGCACCACCGCCGTGCGGCGCGGCACCACCGTAGGTATCGACAATGATCTTGCGGCCGGTGAGACCGCAGTCGCCCTGAGGACCGCCGACGACGAAACGACCGGTCGGATTGACGAGGTATTTGATGTCACCCTTGATCAACTCCTTGGGCAGGACCGGCTTGATGATGTCCTCAATCACGGCTTCGATGGCCGAGGCCTTCATCTTCAGGCCGTCGGACATCTCTGGCGAATGTTGGGTGGACAGTACGACGGTGTCGATGGCGAAGGGCTTGCCATCCTGGTATTTGACAGTGACCTGGCTCTTGGCATCCGGACGCAGCCAGGGCAGGCGGCCGTCCTTGCGCAGCATGGCCTGGCGCTCGACGAGGCGGTGCGACAGGTAGATCGGCAGCGGCATCAGCGTCGGGGTTTCATCGCAGGCATAGCCGAACATCAAGCCCTGGTCGCCGGCGCCCTGGTTCAGGTAGTCGTCCGAGGCGCGATCAACGCCTTGGGCGATGTCGGGCGATTGCTTGTCGTAGGCGACCAGCACGGCACAGCCCTTGTAGTCGATGCCATATTCAGTGTTGTCGTAGCCGATGCGCTTGATGGTGTTGCGCGCGACGCCGATGTAGTCGACGTTGGCGGTCGTGGTGATCTCGCCGGCGAGGACGACCAGGCCGGTGTTGCACAGTGTTTCGGCGGCGACGCGCGCGGTCGGATCCTGCGCCAGGATGGCGTCGAGGATGGCATCCGAAATCTGGTCGGAAACCTTGTCCGGATGGCCTTCCGAAACGGATTCGGATGTGAAGAAGTATTGGTTCGACATGCTTGCTCCTTTGTGTTCCCCGTCATTTGGTCGTCAGACCAGCTCGGGGATCGGAGCAGGCGACGCTTTAGCAGAATTTGATTAATCGCCCTGCAAGTTGTCCTGATTAACTCGGCGATGGAGCGCGATAATACCGTTTTTTTTTAAATCGTCCAACCGCGTAACCGTCATGGGATTCATCTTCCGCCTGCTGGCCCACCTGCCGCTGCCGCTGCTGCACAATCTCGGCGCCCTGCTCGGTTGGCTGGCGTATCTGTTGTCGCCGAGCTATCGTCGCCATCTGCGCGAGAACACCGCGCAGGCCGGGTGCGCGGCGGAGCGGGGGGCTGCGGTGGCGGAAGCGGGCAAGACCTTGCTGGAACTCCCCAAGCTCTGGCTGTGCCCACAGGACGAGGTAGTAGCACGGGTGGTGAAGGTGAGCGGCTGGGAACTGGTCGAGGCCGCTTGGCGCGACGGCAATGGCATTTTGTTCCTGACCCCGCACCTGGGCTGTTTCGAAGTCACTGCCCAGTATTACGCGGCCAGGAAGCCGATGACCGTGCTCTATCGTCGCCCCAAGCAGGCCTGGCTCGGTCCCATCATCGAGAATGGGCGTGGCGCCAATCTGAGGCTTGCGCCGGCCGATGTTTCCGGCGTCAAAAAACTGCTCAAGGCACTGCGCTCCGGCGAGGCGGTGGGCATGTTGCCCGATCAGGCGCCCAAAGAGGGTGAAGGAGTCTGGGCCCCCTTCTTCGGCAAGCCCGCCTACACGATGACCTTGGCGGCGCGACTGGCGCAGACCGGCGCAACCGTGCTTTTCGCCTACGCAGAACGACTGCACTATGGCGCGGGTTATCACCTCAAACTGTTCGCCCCTGCGGGCGACGTCACGACACCGGCAGACATCAACCGCGAGATCGAGCACATCGTCAAGATGTGTCCCGAACAATACCTGTGGGGTTATAACCGCTACAAAGGTACCCCCCCGCAAACGCCGCTTTGCGGCGTTCTCCCCCCAGGGGGCCAAGAAGCACTTGGGGCGGCCCGGCGTGTTTCTTGAGGCCTCAATATGACGCGGTTATTTTTAATTCTCATGTGGCTGCTGCACTGGCTGCCCATGCCGCTTCTTGCGGTGTGCGGGCGGTTATTCGGCCACTTGTTTTTTCACTTTGGCCGCCACCGCCGCCACATCGCGCTGACCAATCTCGGTTTGTGTTTTCCTCAGCTCACTGACGCCGAAAAGTCGGCGCTGGCGCGACGGCACTTCGAATATTTCGGCCGCAGTTTCATCGATCGCGGACTGTTGTGGTGGTCATCAGCGGCACGCATTGCACGGATTGCCAAGGTCGAGGGCGGGGAGCATCTCACGGCGCTCAAGGGGCAACCCGTCATTCTGCTGGCGCCCCATTTTGTCGGCATCGAAATGGCATGGGCAAGAATGTGCATGGATCATGAGATGTCCGGCATGTACGCCAGGCAAAAGAACCCGCTGTTCAACAAGATGCTCTATGCGGGGCGGTCCCGCTTCGGCAAGCCCTTGATGCTTTCGCGCCAAGAAAGTATTCGCAAGCCGATCAAGGCGATGAAAGACGGCATCCCGTTTTTTTACCAGCCGGATCTCGACTACGGCAGGCACGACGCGATTTTCGTGCCATTTTTTGCTGTGCCTGCTGCCACGGTGACGGGGCTTGCGCGTCTCGCACGCATGACCGGTGCGGCAGTGGTGCCGCTGATCTGTCGCATGACCGATACGGGCTATGTCGTCGAGATTGGCGCGCCTTGGCAGGATTACCCCGGGGAGAGTATCGAGGCCGACACGCTGCGCATGAATGCTTTCATCGAGCAGGAAATCCTCAGGATGCCGGCACAGTATTACTGGCTGCACCGGCGTTTCAAAACCCGTCCGCCCGGCGAAAAAAGGCCGTATTGACCCGGGATTTCCCCTCATTTACAAAAAGTCGGCGCTGGCGGGACGGCGTATCCTCGCCCGATGAAGATTCGATTCACCAAAATGCACGGGCTGGGCAACGATTTTGTCGTGCTCGATGCCACGGGCCTGCGAGGCCAAAATTTCGTTCCGACGCCGGCACAGGCACTGTGGCTGGCCGACCGCCATTTCGGCATCGGTTGCGACCAGATTCTGGTCGTCCAGAAACCGGAGCGTGAGGATGCTGATTTTCGCTACCGCATCTTCAATGCCGATGGTGGCGAGGTCGAGCAATGTGGCAATGGTGCGCGCTGCTTCGTGCGCTTCGTCCATGACCAGGGTCTGACGACACAGCGCGAGATCCGCGTCGAAACGCAGTCCGGCCTGATCACGCCGCGCCTCGAGGCCGATGGCCAAGTGACCGTCGACATGGGGATGCCGCGTTTCACCCCCGCCGACATTCCGTTTCTTGCCGATAGCGATGGCCTGGTCCATACGCTCGAGTTCGATGGCCGCAGCGCGGCGATCACGGTGGTGTCGATGGGCAACCCGCACGCGGTGCAGGTGGTAGAGAACGTCAATATTGCACCGGTGGCGCGCGATGGTCCGCTGATCGAAGCGCATCCGTATTTCCCCAAGCGCGTCAATGCGGGATTCATGGAGGTCGTCGATCGCCATGCCATCCGCCTGCGCGTTTATGAGCGCGGCGCCGGTGAGACGCTGGCCTGTGGCACGGGCGCCTGCGCGGCTGTGGTGGCGGGCATCCGGCGCGATCTGCTGGATTCACCCGTACGCGTGGCAACGCGCGGCGGCGAGCTGAAAATTGCCTGGAGCGGCATGGGCCAACCCGTCTTGATGACCGGCCCGGCCGTTACCGTATTTACTGGCGAAGTAGAACTACCCGAGCTACCCGAGGAAATGACATGACTATTGCAGCCAAGGACGTCGCCCAATACCTGAAGGATCACCCGGATTTCTTCAATCAATACGCCGATGCGCTGGCGCAGATCACGATTCCTGATCAGCATGGCGGGCGTGCCGTGTCGATTACCGAACGACAGATCGGCACCTTGCGCGACCAGGCCAAACGTCTGGAAACGAAGCTGGCCGAACTAATTCGCTTCGGCGAGGAGAACGATGCACTTTCCGGCAAGGCGCACCGCCTTGACGTAGCCCTTGCCGGCGCTGCCGATGCGAGCAGCGTGTTGCGTGTCTTGTACGCCCACCTTGGCGGTGACTTTGCCGTGCCGCATGTCGCCGTGCGTCTGTGGAATGTTGTGGGCGATTCCCATGACACCTCGGCGCCGGAATTCACGCCGATGAGCGTGGCCGCACACGAATTCGCCGCCACATTGAAGCGCCCCTACTGTGGCGTGGGTAGCGGCCCGGATGTCCTCGGCTGGTTTGGCGAACGCGGTAGTCATGTGCGTTCGCTGGCGCTCGTTACCCTGCGGCGCGGCCCCGACACTTTCGGTTTGCTGGCCTTCGGAAGTGAGGAGCCGCAGCGTTTCTACCCCGAGATGGGTACGCTCTACCTCGAGCGTATCGGCGAGGTGGCTGCGGCTGCGCTTGCCAGAACATTGAACGCATCGCAGAGCTGAGACCTGCCGTGGCCGATGCGTCGGCAACCACTGCGCCGGCCGATCCCGCCGTCGAACAATTCCTCGCCGAACTGGCGCACCAGCGGCGTGCCAGTGTGCATACTCTCGTCGCTTACCGGCACGACCTGGCCTTGCTGCAAGCCTGTGCCGGGGATCGCCCCCTGGGTAACTTGCAAGCCCACGAACTGCGCCGGCAGGCGATGCGTCTGCATGGCCAGGGATTGTCGCCCCGTTCCATCGCCCGTACCCTGTCGGCCTGGCGTGCCTACTATCGCTGGTTGGCACGCCGGGGGCAACTGGCGACCGATCCATGCATCGGTTTACGTGCCCCCAAACGCCCGCGCGCTTTGCCCAAGGCGCTGGGCATCGACCAGGCTGCCGCGCTACTCGATGTGCCCAGTGATGCTCCGTCGGATGAGCTGGCGGTGCGTGACCGTGCGATGTTCGAGCTCATTTATTCTTCCGGCCTGCGTCTGGCCGAGTTGGCCGCGCTCGATCTCGTGGGCGGCCTCGACCTTGCCGGCGGTGAGGTAACGGTCACCGGCAAGCGCGCCAAAACCCGCACGGTGCCGCTGGGTGCCAAGGCAGCGGAAGCGCTGAACACATGGATCGCACAACGTCCTGCCCTCGCCGGCATCGGTGAGGCAGCGCTGTTCGTCAGCCGCCGCGGCACACGCCTGACGCCACGCGCCATCGAACTGCGGCTTGCCGTCTGGGCGAAGCAGAGCGGGCTCGGCGTGCATGTGCATCCGCACATGCTGCGCCACTCTTTCGCCAGCCATGTGCTGCAATCGTCAGGCGACTTGCGCGCCGTGCAGGAGATGCTCGGCCACGCCAGTATCGCTACCACGCAGATTTATACGCATCTGGATTTCCAACATCTGGCAAAGGTTTATGATGCAGCGCATCCACGGGCGAAGAATAAATGAACCTGCCAAAAAATATCTCCGGTGATTTCTGGGGCGGTCTCGCCGCCATGCTGGTGGCTTTGCCGTCGGCCATTGCGTTCGGCGTCACGATCTATTCGCCACTCGGCAGCGCTCAGGCGGCGCAGGGTGCGATGGCCGGCATTCTCGGCGCGATGGCACTGGGGCTGGTCGCCGCGTCCCTGGGCGGTGCGCCGCGATTGATCAGCGCGCCGTGCGCGCCGGCTGCTGCCGTGCTGGCGGCCTTCGCCATCGAAACCCTGCGTGCTGGCGTTGAGGTGAATACGGTTTTACTGATGCTCAGCTTGCTCGGCCTGATGGCGGGTTTGTTGCAGATCACGTTCGGCGTATTGCGGCTGGGGCGGCTGATCGAATACATGCCTTACCCGGTCGTCAGCGGCTATCTCACTGGTGTCGGGCTCATCATCATAGGCAGCCAGGTACCCAAGTTGCTGGGTGTGCCCAAGGGGTTGAATGTCTGGCATGCGCTCGCGGCGCCCGATGTCTGGAGTGGCAAGAGTCTGTTGATTGGTGCGGTAACGGCGCTGGTGATGGTCGGCGCGCCGCGCTTCATCAAAATGGTGCCGGCGGCGATTCTTGGTCTCTTGGCGGGTGTTCTGGCCTATTTCGGCCTGGCCCTCGCGGGTGCTGCGCCGCTGACGCCGGAGGCGAATGCGCTAGTGATTGGCCCCCTCGGCGGGGGCGGCAGCGGCAGTTTTACTGATGCATTGACGGGTCGCTGGCAGGCCATGAGTACGCTCGAGCTTGATACCTTCAAGTTGCTGATCTTTCCGGCGCTGACGCTGGCTGGCCTGTTGTCTATCGATACGCTGAAGACCTGCCTGGTGCTCGACGCTCTGACGCGCTCGCGCCACAACTCGAACCGCGAATTGATCGGCCAGGGCTTCGGCAATATCTCCTCGGCCATTATCGGCGGCATGCCGGGTGCTGGCACGATGGGGGCGACGCTGGTTAATTTGTCATCCGGCGCCTCCAGCCGTCTTTCCGGCGTGATGGAAGGGGGGCTGGCGCTGGTGGCTTTCCTGGTGCTGGGTTCGCTGATCGCCTGGGTGCCGGTCGCTGCCTTGGCGGCGATCCTCATCGTCATCGGTGTGCGCATGATCGACAAGAACAGCCTGCATTTCCTCAAGTCGCGTGCCACCCTGCTTGACTTCGCTGTCATCGCCGCCGTGGTGCTCACCGCGCTGACGGTGAGCCTGATCGCCGCGTCGGGCGTCGGCATCCTGCTCGCCATCCTGCTGTTCATCCGCGAGCAAATCGGTGGCGCGGTGGTACGGCGCAAGTTGCTCGGCAATCAGCATTTTTCCAAGCGCGTGCGCACCCATGAGGAAATGGAAATCCTCACCGAACGCGGTGATAGCGTGGCGATCTGCGAATTGCAGGGCAGCCTGTTCTTCGGCACCACCAACCAACTCTATACCGCGCTGGAAGTCGATCTCAAGACGCGGCGTTATCTCATCCTCGACATGCGGCGCGTGCAGACGGTGGATGTCACCGCCGCTCACATGCTGGAGCAGATCAAGGACATGCTGGCCGAGCGTGACGGCTGCCTGATCTTCAGCCAGATTCCGCAGAAGCTGCCTTCGGGGCGCGACATCCGCCAATATCTCGACGAGGTAGGGCTGATCCGGTCGGATGGTGCGGTCAAGGTTTTCGATGAGATCGATCAGGCACAGGAATGGGTCGAGGACCAGATCATCGCCGCAGCGGCGCTTGAACTCGTGGCCGAAACCGCGCTGGCGCTCGCCGATATCGAACTCTTCAAGAACCGCAAGGCACAGACGCTGGCGGCGCTGGAGCAGCACATGGAGCAACGCAGCTTCAAGGCGGGCGAAAAGATCTTTGCGCGAGGCGACAAGGGCGACGAAATCTACCTGATCCGGCGTGGCGCCGTGCGCATCCTGTTGCCGATCAACGCCACGCAGATGCACCACCTCGGCACCTTTGGACGTGGCGCTTTCTTCGGCGAGATGGGTTTCCTCGACGGCGAAGCGCGTTCGGCGGATGCCGCGGCCTTCAGTGACGTCGAGCTATATGTGCTATCGCGCAAAGTCTTCGACCAGTTTGCCGAAGATCACAAGAAAGTTGCGCTGAGCCTGATGGAAGGCATCGCCAGTGTGCTGGCGAGCCGGCTGCGCTACACCAACGCCGAACTGCGCGCACTTGAGGCTTAGCCCATGGCCGAATTGATCCTCCACCCGGGCAAGGACCGTTCCTTGTTCCGTCACCATCCGTGGGTGTTCGATACCGCCGTGGCGCGTCTGGTAGGAAATGCGCGCCAGGGCGATACCGTCACCGTTCAGGCGGCCGATGGCCGTCCGTTGGCAAAGGCGGCTTACAGCCCGCACTCGAAAATTCGCGCACGGGTTTGGAGTTTCGACGTCACGACGACTATCGACCACGCCTTTTTCAAGCGTCGCGTAACTGAGGCTGTGGCACGGCGCGCGGCGCTCCCTGAACTCGCCGGACAGCAAGGTTTGCGACTGATTCACGCCGAGTCCGATGGGTTGCCCGGTGTGATTGCCGATCAATATGGCGATACCGTGGTGGTGCAACTCACCAGCGCCGGCGCGGAAAAATGGCGTACCGCCATCGCCGATGCTTTGGTCAAGGCGACGGGCTGTGCGCGCGTCTATGAGCGTTCCGATTCCGAAGTGCGCGGGCTTGAAGGGCTGGAGCCGGCCACCGGCTGGATTCACGGTGAAGCACCGGCCGGCGAAATCGTCATCGAAGAGCATGGCGTCAAGTTGGCGGTCGACATCGTTGCCGGCCACAAGACTGGCTTCTACCTCGACCAGCGTGACAATCGGCGGCAGTTGGCCGCACTATCGACCGGCAAGCGCGTCCTCAACTGTTTTTGCTACACGGGCGGCTTCTCGTTGCAAGCTTTGGCCGGTGGGGCGTTGAGCGTGCTTTCCCTCGATAGCTCACAGCCCGCACTCGACCGCGCGGTAGCGAACCTCGCGCTCAATCCGCAACTCGATGCAGGTCGCGTCGAATGGCGTTGCGCCAATGTATTCGACGAACTGCGCAAACTGAAAGCCGCCGGCGAGAGCTTCGACCTCATCGTTCTCGACCCGCCCAAGTTCGCTCCCTCCGCGAGCCACGCCGAGCGTGCCAGCCGTGCTTACAAGGACATCAATTTGCTCGGCTGCAAACTGCTCACGCCGGGTGGCTTCCTGATGACCTATTCCTGTTCCGGCGGCATTGGGCTGGAGCTATTCCAGAAAATCGTTGCCGGTGCTGCGCTCGACAGCCATCGCACCGCACGTATCGTCAAACGCCTGCAGGGCAGTGCCGATCATCCCGTCGATCTGGCCTTTCCCGAGGGGGAATATCTGAAGGGTTTGCTACTACAGGTCGAGTAAAAAGTCGGCGCTGGCGGGACGGCATGAGCCGGCACGCCGTCAGCGCGGTGGCGGCGCGATTACCGTTTTGGCTCTTCGTAGGGCGCGATTTTATCGACCATGAACCGGTACCCGGCCACCCCCCAGGTCGTCTCGCCGCGCTGTACGAAAAGCGTGCCGTACGCCCAGACTGCCTGCATCATGCGTACGCCAGAAAGTGGCTTTGCCGACTTGGCGTGGATGGTCTGGTTTGCCGGTGGCGGGGGGGTGTGGATACAGGCGCCGAAGTAGGGCACCAGGAGAAATTCGACCACCTTGTCACCCTTGCGCTCGAGCGGCAGGGCAAATCCCGCGATGCGACCCTGCTTGCCGTTCATCGCATGTTCAGCCGGCGCGTTGTCCATGGCGGCCTTGATCTTATCGAGTGCCTCCATGGCGCGCGGGTCGGAATCTTGCAGCTTCGACAGATCAAGATTCTTGAATTCGCTGGCCGGGTCCCAGCCCTTGGGTACCAGCGCTTCCCACTTGATCTCGGGATAGGCGTCGGCAGCGAAAGCTGCTGTGGTGGTAAGCCAGGCGAGCAGCAGAATGCGGACAAGAAATTTCATGGGGACCTTCAGTTTCTTGGGGTAAGGCCATCGGCTAGCGACATGCGCCAGGCGCGCCAACCAGGCACCAGGCTGGCAATGAGGCCGGTGGTGAGGATGGCCGCTAGAAGCAGCCACTCATTGAGGGCAAGCAGGCGCCATTGCAGGATGATGCCGAAATGCGCTTGCAACAGGGGCGCGCCGTAATAGATTCCCGCCGCGAGTAGCGCACAGCCGAGCAGCACGCCAAGTGTGGTGACGAGCAGTCCTTCGAGGGTGAGCATGATGAAGATTTCTGCTGGGCTGGCTCCGAGCGCACGCAATATGGCGAGCTCTCGGCGGCGTTCATTGAGGCTGGCGAGCAGGGTTGCCACCAGGCCGGCGAGGCCGACAATCACGACCAGGGCCGAGAGCGCCAGAAAGATGCGCTCGACCATGTCGAGGGTTTGCCACAGCTCGTCCAGGGCAACGCCGGGCATCACGGCAAGCAATGGTTCGCCACGATAGGTGTTGATGTGGCGTTGCATGCGGAAAACCTCGCTGCGGTTTTTTAGCCCGATCAGCATGGCGGTGATTTCTTTCGGCCGGAGGTCAAACTTCTTCACCTGTTCCGCAGGAATGACCAGACCGGGCAGAGGCGCGCCGCCGGCCCAGTCGAGATGCAGGGCCGTGATAGCTTCCAGGCTGACATGCACGCTGCGATCGACGGGCGTGCCGGTGGGCGCGAGCACGCCGACGACCGTGAAGGGTTTGTCGGCATGTTCCGCTCCCAGTTCTGTCATGCCGTGGGCGAGAGTGATCTTGTCGCCGACGCGGTCGCCGAGTGCGGCGGCGACCGCACTGCCGAGCACGGCTTCGAAGGTGCCTGTAAAAAGCTGGCCGGCGGCAAAAGCAAGCGGTTGTTGTTCGCCGTAGCGGAAGTGCTCAAAGTAGGCCGCTGTCGTGCCGAGTACGGGGAAGTCGCGATGTGAGTCGCCCAGCGAGAGTGGTACGGCCCAAGCGACTGCCGGATGCGTGGACAACGCCTCGTAGCTTTCCCAGCGCAGGTTGTTGGTGGCGTTGCCGGAATGGAATATGGCGTAGAGCATCAATTGCACGCTGCCGGTACGCGCGCCGATGACGAGGTCGACACCGGAGATGGATTGGCTGAAGCTATGCCGGGCATCGGTACGCACGCGTTCGACGGCGAGCAACAGCGCCGCGGAAAGCGCGATCGCGCAGAGCGTGATGCCCAGCGTGAGGCGGCGCGCCCAAGCGCTTTTCAGTGCCAGCAGCAATATGGCTTTCATGCGGCGGCCCTCATGGTGCCACCTCACTGCTTGCGCGGTTGATGTCGACGAGTGAAATCTTGCGATCGAAGTGCGCCGCGAGGCGTTCATCGTGGCTGACGAAGATCAGCGTTGCGTCGGTTGCCGTTGCCTCGCGCAACAGCAGGTCGACGAAAATCTGCTGGCGCGGCGCGTCGAGCGCTGAGGTGGGTTCGTCGGCGATAAGGATTTCCGGCCGGCCGATCAAGGCCCGGGCCGCCGCAACGCGCTGTTGCTGGCCGACGGATAATTCGGCAGCCGGTTGGCGCCACAGCGCGGGCATCAAGTCGAGGTGGGTCAGCAGTCGCTCGGCTTCTTCCCGCGGGTTACCGGCGCGCTGCCGGCGTCGTGCTGAGAAGGTGCAAGGCAACAACACGTTGTCGATGGCGGGCAACCAGGGCAGCAGGTTGAATTGCTGGAACAGGAAGCCGATGCTGTCGGCGCGCAGGCGGTCGCGCGCCCGGCCGGAGAGCGTGGTCATTGCCTGCCCGAGCACTTCAAGGCTGCCGCGCTCGGGCAGGGCGACGCCCCCGAGCAGACCGAGCAGCGTGCTTTTACCGCTACCGCTCGGGCCGTGCAGGAAAACATGTTCGCCGGCGGCGATGCGTAGTGCCGGGATCTCCAGGCAGGATCGAGGCTGCCTTGGCCAGCGATAAAACAGATCAGCGATGCGGATGGCGCTGCCGCTCATGCGTGCCGGTTTACCAACTCAGTGTTGGCTGCTTGGGGGAGAGGCGGGCTGCGCCCTGGTTGCCTGGCCCAACGCGCCGGGTTTCGAGGCGGTAGAGACGTTTGAAATGCTTGAAAATCGTCGTCTCGATAGATTTCAGTTGCGCCGGAGTGGCGCAACTGAAGCTGTAAGTCGCATCGATGTCGGCGTGTTCGCCGCCGGAGGAGTTCGGCATCTCGACTTTGACCGACTGTGGCGTGCAATTCGCGGTGGTCGTCGGGATGAAAAGCGCGGCGGCATCATGGAGCGTTTTCTCGGTAGCGGCCAGCGCGGCTTTTTCGTTTTCGCTCTTCGGTGCGCGCTCGAAACCGACGGCGACGTCAAGCGGTAGTTCAAGGGAGAGGGTGATTTGGCCACGGTCGATGACGACATCCAGGCTGCCCGTACCATGGACATGCGCTTTGGCGGCATATGCTGCACCAGAGAAGAGTGCGATCGTGGCGACGATGAACAGGTACCTGGACATGGGGGTTCTCCGCAGAGGGAAGCAATCAGTGGGAATGCGCGCTGCCGAGAAAGACCACGACGATGCCGGCAGCTAGCAGCAGTCCATGCCAGCCGACGGACTGGGTTTCGCGTTTCAGGCGCGGCATCAGGTCGGCGATGGCGATGTAAAGGAAGCTCGACGCCGCGATGGTGATGATCACCGGAATCCAGTCCTGTGCGTTGTCCAGAGCGACATAACCGACCGCCCCGCCGCCGACCGCAGCCAGGCTGGAGATTCCGTTCCAGAACAATGCACGTCCGCGCTGCCAACCCGCTGCCAGCAGGATGGCGAAGTCCCCAGCCTCCTGTGGCACCTCGTGTGCAATGATCGCCAGTGTGGTCGCCCAGCCGAGGGCGGGGTCGGCGAGAAATGCAGCAGCGATTAACAGGCCGTCGGTGAAATTGTGGAAGCCGTCACCGATCAGGATCAGCAATGTTTCGCCATGCTCGCCATGTTGCAGATGGTGGTGTGCGTGCGTATGGTCGTCACACTGCTGGTCGCCGCCATGTGCGTCGGTTTCGCCGGTCCCGCCGTGAGCGTGGCGCCACAGCGCGAATTTTTCCAGCGCGAAAAATCCGAGGATGCCGGCCAGTAGCAAGGGAAACAGTTCATGCGGCGTCAACCCACTTTCCAGCGCCTCGGGCAGGAGGTGCAGGGTGGCTGTGGCCAGCAGCAGGCCGGTGGAAAAGCTGACGGTCAACCCCAACCACTTGCGCGGCAGGCCGAACATCACCAGCGCAGCGGCGGCGACACTGAGAACGCCACCGAGCAGGCACGCAAGGATGATCTGGAACAGAAGTGGTGTGGTGGTCATGACGGAATATCTTAAGGGGTGGCATTGAAGCATAAACATCCATCAAATGCAACATGGTTGCATTTGTAGTGGCACTATGGTTTCATTCATCCATGGCCTCTGCCTCTGCTGATCTCATCCGTGCCGCCGGCGTCAAGGTGACGCCTGGGCGGGTGCGGGTGTTCGACGCGCTACAGACGGCCCAGCAACCGCTCTGCCATGGTGAACTCGAAGCCCTGCTGGCGGGCGATGGTGCGACCGCGCTCGACCGCGTGACGCTTTATCGCATCCTCGATTCGTTGGTGGCCTGTGGCTTGGCGCTCAAGGCGGTGGATACGCGCGGCGTGTTCCGCTATTCCGCCACTGGCGCGCGGCGGCAGCACGCCAATCATATTCATTTCCGCTGTACCGATTGCGGTGGGGTTTTCTGCCTCAAGGCCGAGCCGCCGCCGCCGCCCAAGCTGCCACGTGGTTTTCGGCTGGGCGAGGTGGAGTTCGATGTGCGCGGCACCTGCGCGGGATGCGCACGTACTGGCGTGTCTCAGTGATGCGTTATTGGCGTGTCGGACTGCTCGCTGCGGCACTGCTGTTCGCCCAGATCATGCTGGCGGCGCACGGGATCGGTCATGGGTTCGAAGATGATGCCAGCGAAAATGGCGAAGTCTGCATTGAATGCCTTGCACTCGCGGGCACCCACGGAGCGCCGCCGCTGGTCGTGTTGTCACCCGTCGTGCTACCGGCGACAGTCGTCGGCAACAATTTCGCCGTCCCGCCAGCGCCGACTTTTACGCGTCGCCTGCCGTTCCGCAGTCGCGCCCCGCCAATAATCCAAAGCTGAACATTTCAATGCGCACAGCCCTCACGGCTGCGCGTTGTTCCATTTTGCCTTGGAGTTATTGCATGAACCGCTCATCCCTGATCGTGTTGGCCGCCTCCGGCGTGCTGGCCTCCCTTCCTGCGTCCGCGTCGGATGCCGACCTGAAAACCTTGCGCGAGGAGATTGCGCAGATGAAACAGGCCTATGAACAGCGCATTGCCGCGCTGGAATCACGCCTCGTCCAGACCGAAGCCAAAGCTGGCAATGCCGAAGTCTCCGCACGCCAGGCATCGGTTGCCGCCAGCCAGAAGCCGGCCAGTGAAAGCGCCTTCAATCCGGCAATTTCCCTCGTCCTCGCGGGGACTTACACCCGTTTGTCGCAGGATCCGAATACCTACGCTATCGGCGGCTTTGCGCCGACCGGCGGCGAAGTCGGCCCGCCCCGTCGCAGCTTCGGGCTGGGCGAGTCCGAACTGGGTATCGCCGCCAACATCAGCCCTGCTCTGCGCGGCCAGTTGACGCTCGCTCTGGCCCCGGAAGGTGGTGCTACAGTCGAGGAAGCCTTCATCCGGACGCTGGGCCTCGGGCAGGGTGCAACGCTCAAGGCCGGCCGCTTCCTCTCCGGCATCGGTTACATGAACGGACAGCATGCGCATACTTGGGACTTTGCCGATGCGCCGCTGGCCTACAAGGCCATGCTCGGCGGCCAGTTGAAGAACGACGGCGCGCAGCTCAAATGGGTTGCGCCGACCGACCTGCTGGTCGAGCTCGGCGCGGAAGCCGCCAGCGGCGGCGCCTTCCCCTCGACCGACCGCAACCAGAACGGCGTCACGCTCGGCGCGCTGTTTGCCCACGTCGGCGGCGATGCGGGCGTGTCGAACAGCTGGCGCGCCGGCCTGTCGCTGTTGAGCACCTCGCCGCGCGACCGGCAATACGAGGATGTCGGCAGTACCGGCACTGCCGTGACCAACGCTTTTTCCGGGCGCAGCCGGACCTGGATCGCCGATGCCATCTGGAAATGGGCGCCAAACGGCAATGGCGCGGAGCGCAACCTGATTGTCCAGGGCGAATACTTCCGTCGAAATGAAACCGGCAATATGGCGTTCGATACCGCTGGCGCAAATCTTGTCGATGACTACGCTGCGCGCCAGTCGGGTTTTTATGCGCAGGCGGTCTATCAATTCATGCCGCACTGGCGCGCCGGCTACCGTTACGACCGTCTCGACTCCGGCAATGTCAGTCTTGGCGGTACGCTGAATCCGGCCGACTTCCCGCTGCTTGCCGCCTACAAGCCCAAGCGCAACACCGTGATGGTCGATTATTCGCCGGACGAATTCTCGCGCTGGCGTTTGCAACTGGCGCGCGACCAGTCGCGTCCGGATGCCACCGATAACCAACTCTGGCTGCAATACGTGGTCAGCCTGGGTGCGCATGGCGCCCACAATTTCTGAGGAGGTGCATCATGAAAACGCTCATTCTTCTGCTCACGGCCCTGCTTTCCTTGCCCGCGCAGGCGACGCTGAAAATCTTCGCCAGCGTGCCAGAATGGGGCGCGCTGGCGCGGGAAATCGGTAGTGACAAGGTCGAAGTATTCGTTGACACGACGGGCCTGCAAGACCCGCACCACATCCAGGCGCGGCCCTCGCTGATCGCCCGGACGCGTGATGCTGACCTCGTCGCCGCCACTGGCGCCGAACTGGAGATCGGTTGGCTGCCGCTGGTACAACGCGAATCCGGCAATCCACGCATCCAGCCCGGCCAGCGGGGCTATTTCGAGGCGGCACAGCATGTGCGCATGCTCGAATTGCCGAGCCGGCTCGACCGCGCCGATGGCGACGTGCATGCGTCCGGCAACCCGCACATCCAGACCGATCCGCGCAACTTCCTGCTGGTTGGCGCCGCGCTGGCCGCGCGTATGGCGGAGCTTTCGCCGGCCGACGCGAAAACCTTCGAGGCGAACTGGAAGTCCTTCGCCGAGCGCTGGCGCGTCGCGCTCGCGCGCTGGGAAAAGCAGGCGGCTCCCCTGCGCGGGCTACCGATCGTCGTGCAGCACAAGGCGTTTCCGTATCTGCAAGACTGGCTCGGCCTGAAGGAGGTGGCGACGCTCGAACCCAAGCCGGGTGTCGAACCGTCGGTCGCCTATCTTGGCAAATTGCTCGCCCAAGTGGCGGCCAATCCGCCGAAACTGGTGATGCGCGCGGCCTATCAGTCGCCGCAGGCCGCCGAGTGGTTCGGTCGCGAGGCGAAAGTTCCGGTGGCCGTCGTGCCCTTCACTGTCGGCGGCAGCGACAAGGCCAAGGATCTGTTCGGTCTGTTCGACGATACCGTCGAACGCCTTCTGGCGGCGCTGAAGTGAACATCGACTTCGGCTTGCTCGCCGCGCCGCTGGCGGCCGGCCTGCTGGTGCTGGCCACGCATGTGCCGCTCGGCATGGAAGTCTTGAAGCGCGGCATCATCTTCATCGATCTTGCCATCGCGCAGGTGGCCGGCCTGGGGGTGATGGTCGCGCTGATGATGGATTGGCAGGCGCCGCTCGCCGTGCAGGCAGCGGCCGCCGGTGCCGCGCTGGGTGGCGCGCTGTTGTTGCACTGGACCGAGCGCCGCTGGCCGGCGGTACAGGAGGCATTGATCGGCCTCCTGTTTGTCACCGCCGCCGCCGCCGGCATACTGCTAATGGCCGGCAACCCGCATGGCGGCGAACACTTGCATGACTTGCTGGCCGGACAAATTCTTTGGGTCGGCTGGGCGCAACTTCTGCCTGTGGCGGTGCTGTATGGGCTAATTCTGACGTTGTGGTTTTTCGTGCGTGAAAAGTTGGGTCGCATTGGCTTCTACCTGCTGTTCGCGCTGACGGTGACCGCTTCGGTGCAACTCGTCGGGGTGCTGCTGGTCTTCGCCAGCCTGATTGCACCGGCGGTGGCGGTGAGCAATTTGCGGCACCGGCGTCTTGCTGCGGCCTACTGTATCGGCATGCTCGCGTATGTGGTCGGCCTGACGCTGTCGGCCGTCGCGGATCTGCCGGCAGGGGCTGCCATCGTCTGTTGTCTGGTCGGCATCAGCTTCATCGCGCTGGCAGCATTCTCCCGCCGTCCCGTCAGCGCCGACTTTCCCGGGGAGTAAAATCGCCGCTCCAAATTTTGAAAGCGGCCTCCATGGAGCAGTATCGCGGCACCACCATCCTGTCCGTGCGGCGCGGCAATGTCGTTGCGCTCGGCGGCGACGGCCAGGTCACGCTCGGCAACATCGTCATCAAGGCTACCGCACGCAAGGTGCGACGGTTGTATGGCGAACAGATTCTGGCGGGCTTTGCCGGCGGTACGGCCGACGCTTTTACCTTGTTCGAACGCTTCGAGGCCAAGCTGGAAAAGCACCAGGGCAACCTGTTGCGCTCGGCAGTCGAACTGGCGAAAGACTGGCGCACCGACCGCATGCTGCGCCGACTGGAGGCGATGCTCGCCGTAGCCGACCGCGAGCACTCGCTGGTGATTACCGGCAACGGCGACGTGCTGGAGCCGGAACTGGGCATCGTCGCCATCGGTAGCGGCGGCGCTTTTGCACAATCTGCCGCACGGGCCTTGTTGGAAAACACGGAGCTCACACCGGCCGAGATCGTCAAGAAGTCGCTGGAGATTGCCGGTGACCTCTGTATCTACACCAACCAGAACCACCTCATTGAGGTGCTGGAATGACGCAAATCACCAGCCAGATGACTCCCGCCGAGATCGTCTCGGAGCTCGACAAGAATATTGTTGGCCAGGGGCGTGCCAAGCGTGCGGTGGCCATCGCCCTGCGCAACCGCTGGCGCCGCGCGCAGGTGGCCGAACCGTTACGTTCCGAGATCACGCCGAAGAACATCCTGATGATCGGCCCCACGGGGGTCGGCAAGACGGAGATCGCGCGTCGCCTGGCACGACTGGCCAACGCGCCCTTCATCAAGGTCGAGGCAACCAAGTTTACCGAGGTCGGCTATGTCGGCCGCGATGTCGACACGATCATTCGCGACCTGGCCGAGACGGCGGTAAAGGATGAGCGCGAACGGGCCATGAAACAGGTGCGCGACCGTGCGCTCGACGCCGCCGAAGATCGCATCCTTGATGTGTTGCTGCCGCCGGCGCGTACTACTGCCGGTTTTGGCGAAGCAGCGCCTGAAGAAAATACGACGCGCCAGAAGTTCCGCAAGAAGCTGCGCGAGGGCGAGTTGGACGACAAGGAGATTGATATCGAGGTTGTCGCACCAACTGCCAGCATGGAGATCCTCGCCCCGCCCGGCATGGAAGAACTGACGCAGCAGATCCAGGGCATGTTTCAGAACATCGGTGGCGGCAAGAAGAAAAGCCGGCGCATGCGCATTGCGGACGCCCTGAAGGCCATGGCTGACGAAGAGGCGGGGCGACTCATCAACGACGAGGAAGTGAAGGCGGCGGCGATGAAGAACGTCGAGCAGAACGGCATCGTCTTCCTCGACGAGATGGACAAGATCGCCTCGCGCAGTGAGACGCAGGGCGCCGACGTCTCGCGCCAGGGTGTGCAGCGCGATTTGCTGCCGCTGGTGGAAGGTACGACGGTGACCACCAAGTTCGGCATGATCAAGACGGATCACATCCTGTTCATCGCCAGCGGGGCGTTTCACTTTGCCAAGCCGTCCGATCTGATCCCAGAATTGCAGGGACGTTTCCCGATTCGCGTCGAGTTGGATTCGCTTTCGGTCGACGACTTCGAGAGCATCCTGACCCAGACCGATGCCTGCCTGACACGCCAGTATCAGGCGCTGCTGGCGACTGAAGGTGTCAGCGTAAGTTTCGCCGCCGAGGGCATCCGCCGACTGGCGCAGATCGCCTTCGAGGTCAATGAAAAAACCGAAAACATCGGCGCGCGCCGACTGTACACAGTGATGGAAAAGTTGCTCGAAGAAGTATCGTTCGCTGCTGGTGCAGCAGGTGCCGTGACGCGGCTGGAGGTCGATGCCGCTTATGTCGATGCGCGTCTGGCCGAACTGGCCAAGCGCGAGGATCTGTCACGCTACGTGCTCTAAGCCAGGCGGGCTGAGACGCACGCTGCTTAGGGCAGCAGCGATTCCGGAGCGATCAATTCGGCGACGGTTTCGCGGCGGCGGATCAGGTGGACGCAGTCGCCATCAACCATGACCTCGGCGGCGCGCGGTCGGGTGTTGTAATTCGAGCTCATCGCCATGCCATAGGCGCCGGCCGACAGGATTGCCAGTAAATCACCTTCGGCAAGCATCAGGTCCCGGTCATGGCCGAGGAAGTCACCGGATTCGCAGATCGGGCCGACGATTTCGTAGCGCTGCGATGCTGTTGCCGTCCCGCCAGCGCCGACTTTTCTGACGGGAACGATGTCGTGCCAGGCATCGTAGAGGGCCGGACGCGCGAGATCGTTCATGGCGGCATCGACCACGGCGAAGTTCTTTTCTTCGCCATGCTTGAGCACTTCGACGCGGGTGAGCAGCAGGCCGGCGTTGCCGACCAGCGAACGGCCGGGTTCGACGCAGAGCATTTCTGTGCGCCCGACTATTGTTGCCAATAAAGGGGCGAGATAGTCGGCGGTCGTTAGTACGTTTTCGCCCCCAGCACCGTGGTGATAACGAATGCCCATGCCACCGCCCAGGTCGATGTGTTCAAAACTGATGCCTTCGACGGCGAGGCGGTCGACCAGTTCCAGCACCTTGGCGGCTGCGTCGGCGGCCGGTTGCGGGTCGAGCAGTTGCGAGCCGATGTGGCAGGCGATGCCGCGAATGGCGAGGTTGGGCAATGTCCGGGCATGGCGGTACAGCGTGACCGCTGTATCGAAGGCCACACCGAATTTGGCACTCTTCAGGCCGGTGGAAATGTACGGGTGAGTTTTGGGATCGACGTTCGGATTGACGCGCAGGGCGATGGGCGCGCGCAGGCCCATGGTGCCGGCGACATCATTGAGATGTTCCAGTTCACTCGCCGACTCGACGTTGAAACAGTGAATGCCGGCTTCCAGAGCTTGCCGCATTTCGGCGCGCGATTTGCCGACACCAGAAAAGATGACCTTGGCCGGATCGCCGCCGGCGGCGATGACGCGTGCCAGTTCGCCGCCGGAGACGATGTCGAAGCCGGCGCCGAGTCGGGCGAACACATTCAGGATGGCGAGATTTGAATTTGCCTTGACGGCGTAGCAGATGCGCGCGTTGCGTGTCGCCAGGGCAGTACGGTAGGCATCGAAGGCTGCAGTCAGGGCGGCGCGTGAATAGACGTAACAGGGCGTGCCGAAACGATCGGCAATGGCATGCAAGGCGATGCCCTCGACGCGCGCCTCGTCGTTGAGGTTAGTGATCAGGCTCATTGGGCGGTAGTTGGGGCAGGTGCGCTGTTATCATCGACCGCCGGTTTGGCCGGGGCCTCCTTGGCTGGAGGGGCTGCCTTGACTGGTGCTGGAGCGTTGATGCCCTTGGGTGGCAAGGTCAGCGATCCCTTGCTGCCACAAGCAGACAGCAGCAGGCAGAAGCCGACGCACAGGCTGGCGCGGGCGAGAAGTTTTGTAGGTGAATGCATGGCGGCGATGTTAACACGGAGGCAATGGGAGGCAAGATGGAAGAAAAGGAATTCGTTGTGCTCGCAGATCAGACCTTGGCGCGATTGGAGGATGTGCTGGAGCAACTTCTGGCCGAAGATGGCGCCGATTTTGACTATGAATTGAAGCCGGGCGGAATCATCGAGGTCGTCTTTGCCGATGACAGCAAGATCATCGTCAATCGCCACGCGGCAGCGCGCGAAATCTGGGTGGCGGCACGTTCCGGTGGTTTTCATTTCAGTCCGCCTGCAGATGCCGGGGGGCGTTGGCTCGACGCGCGCGGTGGGCAGGATCTGGCTGCGTTGCTCTCTCGTTGCTTCAGCGAGCAGTCGGGCGCGGAGCTTCAGTTGGCGTTGTAGGCGCTGCCCCGGGCATAGCTACGCGCCGGTCGGGGGCGATCAGTTTGGGGTGGGCGTCTTGCACGGGGGCGGGTGGTTCCTGGCGGGCAGGTTCCGTCTTGGCGGCCAGGTCTGGCGACTCGCTGGTGGCAACAGGTTCGGGAACGGCTTCGCGGTAGATGATGTCGTGGATGGTCGCCCCTGTTGCCGGATCGCGGCTTTCGGCATGTACCATGCCGTCCGGCATTTCGCGGTGCATTTCCGGCACATCCTTGAGGGCTGTCTCCATGTAGCCGATCCAGATCGGCAGGGCGGCCGATCCGCCGGTTTCGCCGTTGCCGAGACGTTTCGGCTGATCGAAGCCGATCCAGGCGACACCTACCACCGAAGGCTGATAGCCGCAGAACCAGGCATCGACATAGTCGTTAGTCGTGCCGGTCTTGCCGGCCAGGTCGGTGCGCTTGAGTGCTTGGCCGGCGCGCGTGGCCGTGCCGCGGCGCACGACATCCCGCATCATGCTGTCCATTACCCAGGCGTTGCGCGCATCGATGACGCGTAGTGACTCGTCGCCGGCCAGCACGGGAGTGGTTTCGGCGAGCACCTTGTTGTTGGCGTCGAGTATCTGCTTGACGATGTAAGGCGCCACCTTGTAGCCGCCGTTGGCGAATACCGCGTAGGCGGTGAGGTGCTGCCAGGGGGTGACATTGCCAGCGCCGAGGGCTAGTGTCAGGTAGGGCGGATTTTTGTCGGCGTCGAAGCCGAAGCGGGTAACGTAATCTTGGGCGTAATGCGGGTCAATGGCGCGGATGAGCCGGATCGACACCATGTTCTTCGACTTGGCGAGGGCGGTACGCAGGGTCATCGGCCCGTCGTACTTGCCGTCGTAGTTTTTGGGCTCCCAGGCTTGACTACCGGTTTCTTCGGCTGAAACCGAGAGTGGTTCGTCCGGTAATACCGAGAGCGGCGTGAAGCCTTTCTCGAGTGCCGCTGAATAAATGAACGGCTTCATGCTCGAACCGGGCTGGCGCCAGGCTTGGGTGACGTGGTTGAATTTGTTGCGACTGAAGTCGAAGCCCCCGACTAGGGCGCGGATTGCACCATCGCTCGGGTTGGCGGCGACGAATGCCGCCTCGACATCCGGCCACTGGGTGACTTGCCATATCCCCTTGTTGTCCTGATTCACTCGCATGACCGCACCGCGCCGCAGACGTTTGTTGGCGGGGGCCTTGTCGTCGAGCATGCGTTGCGCAAACTTAAGGCCCGCGCCCTCGACGGTGACGATTTCACCGCCCGGCAGGTAAACGCGCAATTTCTCCGGGTTGGCATCGAGTACGAGCGCGAGGCGCAGATCGTCGGCATCTTCGAACTCGTAGAGCAGTTCGTCGATCTGCTCGTCATCGTCGCGACGAATTGATTTCATGTCTACGTAAGCCTCTGCACCGCGATAACCGTGGCGGCGGTCGTAGGCGAGCACGGCCTGGCGCAGGCTTCGGTAGGCGGCTTCCTGCTCTTTGCGATTCAGTGTGGTAATAACCTTGATGCCGGCGACATAGGCATCGTTGGGGAAGGCCTCGACGGCGATCTGGCGTGCCATCTCGGCGACGTGGTCGGCCTTGAGCGCAAAATTGTCGAGCTGGCGCCGTACATGCAGTGGTTGGCCGAGCGCATGTTCAAACTGTGCGGGGTCGATGAAGCTGAGTTGTTGCATGCGGCGCAGTACATATTGCTGGCGCAATTTTGCGCGTTTGGGGTTGGCCACCGGGTTGAAGGCAGAGGGCGCCTTGGGTAGTCCGGCGAGCATGGCCATCTCTGCGATGTCGAGTGACTTGAGATCCTTGCCGAAATAAATGCGGGCGGCGGCGGCAAAGCCGTAGGCGCGCTGACCGAGGTAGATATGGTTGATGTAGATCTGCAGGATTTCGTCCTTGGAAAGACTGCTCTCGATCTTGAAGGCGAGCATGGCCTCATAAATCTTGCGCGTGAGCGTTTTCTCGGACGATAGGAAAAAATTGCGGGCAATCTGCATCGTGATCGTCGAAGCGCCTTGCCGCCTGCCGCCGCCGATGAAGTTCGCGTACGCGGCGCGCAGCACCCCCAGGGTGTCGATGCCAGAATGCTGGTAGAAGTGCTCGTCCTCGGCGGCAAGGATGGCTTGCTTCATGATCTCAGGTACGTCTTGGATACGCACGAAGTGGCGCCGTTCTTCGCCGAACTCGCCGATCAGGTGGCCATCGGCGGTGTAAACACGCAAAGGAATCTTGGGACGGTAATCGGTAAGCACATCGACCGAGGGCAACCGTGGGTAAGCGAGGATCAGGACGATGCCCAGCAGTGCGACGGCTGCAAGGGCGCCACCAAGGACAAGTGCGATCGGCAGGAGGATCCAGCGCAGCATGGGGAGTGTGGTGGGTGTATCTTGCAGGGGGAGGAGCGGCAACAGCGTCCGGTGGCGCGGATTATATTCCAGCTACACTTTGTACTCGGACCTGCGCGATATTGAGTGGCGTTTCTCAAGTGTTGCGAAGATGCCGGTGAAACGGGAAAGTGCCTCAGTTCAACTAAAGAATTTTCTTTACAGCCGATATAGTTGTTGTTAGCATCTGAAGTAAATTATGAATACCTTTCGTAGTCACTTGAATTAAAAGGAATATCTTGGAGATCGATCTCTCGATCCTCAACCCGAAAGCGCGTTCGCTAGTGGGGCTGGACATCAGTTCCTCGGCGGTCAAAATGGTTGAGCTATCAGGTTCGCATGCTGGAGGCTTCCAGCTCGAATGCTATGCCATCGAACCCTTGCAGGAGGGGGCGGTGGTGGATGGCAACCTCGCCAACCTCGAGGCTGTAGCAGAGGTGGTGGCGCGTTGCTGGAAGCGCTTGAGTACTTCCACCAAATTTGTCGCCATGGCCCTGCCTGCTGCTGCGGTGATCACCAAGAAAATCATCCTGCCCGCCGGCTTGCGTGAATCTGAAATGGAAGTGCAGGTGGAGTCCGAGGCGAATCAGTACATTCCGTTCGCGCTTGAAGAGGTAAACCTTGATTTCCAGGTCGTTGGCCCTGCGCCGTCCAGTCCGGACGAGGTTGAGGTCTTGATTGCAGCCTCCAAGAAAGAGGGCGTCGAGGATCGCGTTGCCTGTGCGGAAGTGGCCAAGCTCAAGCCGGTCGTCATGGACATGGAATCGTATGCGGCGCTTGCCGCTTTCGATCTGGTGCGCGATCAGGTCTCTGGCGGTGCTGATCAAATCTTCGCTTTGGTTGATATCGGCGCCAATGCCTTGAAGGTCGTGATGGTGAAGGGCGACCAGCAAATCTACAACCGCGAACAGGCTTTCGGCGGTAACCAACTAACACAGGATATGGTGCGCGCCTACGGCATGAGCCACGAAGAAGCGGAAAACCTGAAACGCACCGGCCCGATGCCGGATAACTACGAAAACGAGATTCTGCGGCCATTTCTCGATAACCTAGCGCTTGAAGTGTCGCGTGCCTTGCAGTTTTTCTTCACCTCCACGCAGTTTGGCGAGGTGGATCACATCATTCTGATGGGTGGTGGAGCGCTGCTGCCGGGGATCGCCGAGATCGTTGCGGAGCGCACGCAGCTCGACACGGCTATGGCCAATCCTTTTGCAAAAATGTCCCTGTCGCAACGGGTGCGCCCCAAGAACCTCCTGGCTGACGCACCTTCGTTGATGGTGGCTACGGGCCTTGCATTACGGAGGTTCGATACGTGATCCGCATCAACCTGCTTCCTCACCGCGCTGAGCGGCGCAAGACGCTCCGCCAGCAGTTTTTTGCCCTTTCCGGACTGGTGGCTGTGTTAGCCGGGGTGGTCTGGTTTGTCGGTTTCAGTTACATCAGTAACCAAATTGATCGCCAGACAGAGAAAAACACCTTCCTCAAAAAAGAAATTGCGGGCTTGGACAAGCAAATAGAAGAAATCAAAAAGCTCAAAGAGGAGACCGAGTCGCTGTTGGTGCGGAAACAGGTCATCGAGTCATTACAGGCCAATCGCTCGGAAACAGTCCATCTGTTCAATGAGTTGGCCAAGCAGTTGCCTGTAGGGGTTTTCTTGCGCTCGATCAAGCAGGAACAGCAAAAAATTACCCTGATTGGTTACGCCCAGTCGAATGCCCGTGTCTCGACGCTCATGCATAATCTGGATGAGTCGCCGGTTCTCGAGCGCCCGGCGCTGATTGAGATCAAGGCTGCAATGGTTGGCAAGCGGCGCATGAATGAATTCACCCTGAACATCTTCCTTACCCGGCAGACGAGCGAGAATATTGGCAAGGCGGGCAAGGCGGAAAATAAGCCAGGGGCCAAGTGATGAAAAAGCCAGCCTTGCCGACAATTCCCAAGATTAAATTGCCCGCGCTGGATTTCAAGTCCATCGTCGCTGACTTCAAGACCCTTGATCCGCAGGACCCAGGCGCGTGGCCGCTGATTCCGCGGATCATCATTTTGCTGGGAATGTTCATTGCGCTGTTGTTTTTGGCCGGTTGGTTCGGTTGGCAAGGCCAGATCGAGGAACTCGACGCCAAGCAAAATGAAGAAGCCAAGCTCAAGACCGATTGGCTGGACAAGAAAAAGCAGGCAGTAAACCTGGACGAGTACCGGAACCAGTTGGCCGAGATAGAACGATCCTTTGGTGCCTTGCTCAAGCAATTACCCAAGGCGGCGGAAATGGAGTCACTCCTGGTCGATATCAACCAGGCGGGTTTGGGCCGCGGTTTGCAGTTCGAGTTGTTCAAGCCAGGCGCTGAGGCTGCCAAGGAGTTCTATGCCGAACTGCCGATTACGGTCAATATCACCGGTTCGTATCACGACTTTGGTGCATTTGCCGGTGATATTGCCAAGCTCCCCCGTATTGTCACGCTGAACAACATCAGCATAGCCCCGGGTAGCAAGCCCGGTGATCCTCTCATGCTGAACGCTACCGCCAAAACTTTCCGGTATCTCGATGAGGAAGAGGTGGCTGCACGGAAAAGGCAGGCCAAAGGGCCAGCCAAGGCGCAAGGAGTGAAGAAATGAGGCTGTTCGGCCTACTTGCGCTCGTCCTGTTGAGTATGCTCGCCGGGTGTGCTGGCGAGCATGAAGACATAAAACGCTGGATGGATGAGTCCTCGCGTGATCTGCGGGGAAAAATCCCCCCCCTGCCTGAGCTGAGGCCCTTCCCGGTTGTTTCTTACGAGGGGGCTGGCGAATCTTCTGATCCCTTTAGCGCTTCGCGTCTGGAGCCGGAGAAAAAAGAGAGCAGCGGTGGGGCAAATAAGCCAGATTTCGACCGGCCACGCGAGCAGCTGGAAAGCTTTCCGCTGGAGTCCTTGCAATTCATTGGTGTTATCAGCAAGAACAAAGGCAAAGAACACCGCGCGCTCATCAAGGTTGACGGTGTGATCTATCAGGCCGGTAAAGGCAACTATTTGGGCCAAAACTATGGCCGCATCACCGAGATAAACGACACAGAAGTGATTCTTAAAGAGAATCTTCAGGATCCAAGTGGCCAGACTGCCGATTGGGTGGAACGGCTGGCAACCCTCCAATTATTGGATGGGGCAGCGGGTAAAGGGGGCGGCAAATGAAACTCTTGCGTATATGGTTATGCTTGGTCGCGCTTTCGACCGGTATTTCGTCCGTACAGGCACAGTCTGCGGACGCCACAGCCGGGACTCCACGCAACAGCATCGAAAGCCTGATGGTCAGCAAATCAGGCGGCAGCACGGTGTTGAAGATCGGTTTCCGACAGGCGCTGACCGCGCCGCCGGCACATTTCAGCATCGCAAATCCGGCGCGTCTGGTTTTTGATCTACCGGATACCGGTAACAATCTGGGTTACAGCGCCAAGACCATCAACGACGGCAGCTTGCGTAGCCTGAATATCGTGCAGGCCGGCGATCGTGCTCGACTTGTGCTGAATCTAGACAAGATGACGCGATTTGAGACGCGCCTGGAAAATCAGGCAGTGATCATTAGCCTTAACGAGGGTTCGGGTGGTGGTAGTGCCGCTGCCACAGTGCCTTTGCAGCATTTTGCCGGTAACGATAAATCTGAAACGCAGAGTATCCGTGACGTGCAGTTTCGACGAGGGAAAGATGGTGCGGGGATTGTCGCTGTTGATCTTTCCGCGACAGACATCGGTATCGATATCAATCAAAAAGGAACGAAGATTCAGGTCTCCTTCAAGAAAACGCGACTTCCCGAGCAATTACGTCGCCAACTCAATGTAGTGGACTTCGCCACGCCGATTACCCTGGTCGATACGAAAGCTGCTGGCGACGATGTGGTCATCGAGATTGTTCCCAAGGGGCTTTGGGAGCATACAGCCTTCCAGAGCGATAACCAGTTGATCGTCGAGGTACGGCCGATCAAGGAGGATCCGAACAAACTATTCCAGGGATCGAAGACCGGTTATCAGGGCGAGGCCATCTCTCTCAATTTCCAGAACATCCCATTGCGTGAGTTGCTGCACGTTTTTGCCGACATAACGAATTTCAACATTGTGGTGAGTGATTCCGTGGCGGGCAATGTCTCGCTCAGACTGAATGATGTAGCGTGGGATCACGCGCTCCAAATCGTGTTGCAGCAGAAAAATCTGGCAATGCGCAAGAGCGGCAACGTACTGTGGATTGCACCACGCGATGAACTGGCTGCGCGGGACAAACTTGAGGTGGATGCGCGGGATGCCGCTGTGGCTGCCGAGATGCCCCGTCTCGAAGCGTTTCAGCTGAATTACCAGAAGGCCGAGGACGTCGCTGCCATGCTGGCCGCAGGGGCTGCGCAGGCTGCTCCTGCAGGGCAGGCTTCCGGACAGTCAGGGGGGTTTCTGTCAGCCTTGGGCAAGGTGACGGTCGATAAACGCACCAATCAGCTGTTTATCTATGACGTTCCCACCAAACTCGAGTTGGTGCGTGGCTTGTTGTCCAAGATCGACCGCGCTGCGCGTCAAGTGTCGATCGAGGCGCGGATCGTCGAAGCATCTGACGGTTTCTCGAAGAATCTCGGAGTTCGTCTTGGTACGCATAGTCTCCCGGGCACCAATCCAGGAAACAGTATTCTCGGAACCCCGGCGCGCTATGCGGTGGGCGGAGGAATAGTCGACCCAGGCGCTCATACTGGTCAGACCAGCGCTGCCCCAGATTTCATTAGGGATTCGATGAGTGTGAACATGGCGGCCGGAGGCATTGGAAACGTCAGTACGCCGGGGCAGTTCTCTCTGATTCTCTTCAATAATGCGATGACGCAGTTCCTGAATCTTGAGCTTTCCGCTCTCGAACAAGATGGCAAGGGAAAAATTATTTCGAGTCCGCGGGTGGTAACGGCAGATCAGGTCGAAGCTGTGATCGAGCAGGGAACAGACTTGCCCTACCTGTCGGCCTCATCCTCAGGTGCGACCAGTGTGTCATACAAGAAAGCGGTTTTGTCGCTTAAGGTCAAGCCGCAGATCACCCCGGATGGGCGGATCATCATGGCGCTACAAATTAACAAGGACGCCCCCAACCCGCTGTATACGACAGGTTATGGTATCGCCATCGATACAAAAAATGTGAAGACGGAAGTTGTTGTCGAAAATGGCGGTACGGTAGTCATTGGTGGTATTTATACGCAAGATGAGAGAGAAACAATAACGCGTGTTCCAGTTCTTGGTGACCTGCCCTATTTTGGTTTCATGTTCCGCAACAAGGAAACCAGAAACTCTCGCACAGAACTGCTGGTATTCATTACGCCAAAAATTGTTTCAGAAACCTTGAGTCTGCCCTGATTGCAAGGGCGGATGGCGAGGGGCCGGCAAGCGCCGGCCCTTGTCTTTTGGGCAGCTGATAAAATTAGCCCGTGAGACATTGCGAAAACGTTTACTTGGTGGGCATGATGGGTGCCGGCAAGACAACCGTGGGGAAAAAACTCGCCAAAATGATCGGCTGGCAGTTTGTCGACCTTGATCAGAATATCGAAAAATTGACGGGCGTATCGGTGGCGACAATTTTTGAAATCGAAGGTGAGGCCGGCTTTCGTCAGCGGGAATCTCAGGCTTTGGCGAAACTGGCGGGGGTTGAAGGCCAAGTGGTTGCTACCGGGGGGGGGGTTGTGCTGAACCCCATGAATCGGGCCTGCATGACGGCATCTGGCACGGTCGTGTATCTGCATGCCTCACCCGATCTGCTTTACTCACGCACCAAGCACGACAAGGGGCGCCCCTTGCTACAGGTGGCGGATCCTCAGGCGCGCATAGCGACTCTGGTCGAAAGGCGTGACCCGCTTTACCGTGAGGTGGCGGACGCCATAATCGAAGCCAGTGCCGGACTGAACAATAGCGTAAATGGCATCGGCCGGATGCTGAGATTCTCATGACTACGTTGAATGTCAGTCTGGGACAGCGATCGTACCCGATCCACATCGGCGCAGCCTTGCTGGACAATGCCCAGACGCTGTTGTCCCCGTTGAAGCTGTCTCGTGTTGCGATTGTCAGCAATGATGTGGTCGCGCCCTTGTACCTGGAGCGTTTGCAAGCGGCCCTCGAAAAAGTCGGCGCCAGCGGGACGGCACTGGTCCTGCCCGATGGCGAAGCCCATAAAAACTGGGAAACCTTGAACCGGATTTTCGATCATCTTCTGGCCGAACGTTGCGATCGGACCATGCCGGTCATCGCCCTGGGTGGCGGCGTCGTTGGTGATCTCGCTGGATTTGCCGCAGCGACCTACCAGCGCGGGGTGCCTTTCATCCAAGTGCCGACGACACTGCTGGCGCAGGTGGATTCCTCGGTGGGTGGCAAGACCGGGATCAACCATCCGCGTGGCAAGAACATGATAGGCGCCTTCTGGCAGCCACGCCTGGTGCTGGCTGACACCGATACCATGAATACATTGCCGGATCGCGAACTTTCCGCAGGGATGGCCGAGGTCATCAAGTACGGTCTGATCCGTGACCTGCCGTTTCTCGAGTGGCTGGAAGAAAATATCGACAAGCTGATGGCGAGGGACGCCGAGGCCTTGACGTTTGCCATCGAGCGTTCGTGTGCCAACAAGGCCGAGGTGGTTGCGGGCGATGAACTCGAGACGGCGCAAGAGGGTGGGCGGGCGCTGCTGAATCTCGGACATACCTTCGGCCACGCCATAGAGACCGGAATGGGTTACGGTGAGTGGCTGCATGGTGAGGCCGTCGCTGCCGGAACCATGATGGCTACGGAACTATCGAGGCGTCTGGGCTGGCTTGACGATGCAGATGTTGAGCGCGTCCGCAACTTGTTCGAGCGGGCAAAACTACCGGTGAGTGGGCCGGCGTTGGGCACCGACCGCTACCTGGATCTGATGGGGCACGACAAAAAGGTTATCGCCGGACGTCTTCGCCTCGTCCTGCTCAAACGCTTGGGTACAGCAGTGACTTGGGCTGATGCACCTCAGGCGGAAATCCATGCCGCCATAGCTGCCTGTTGTGACTGAGTTAGCCCGTTACGCCGTTACCGAAACGGCTTCGCCCGGACGCGTGTACGACGAGCCCCGACCCAAGGCACGGGGTGAGTTTCAGCGCGACCGTGACCGGATT
>CAJBAP010000144.1 GCA_903950295.1 uncultured Rhodocyclaceae bacterium | reverse complement strand
GTGAAGTCCATTTTCTCGCGTGAGAAAGCGTCGATCTCGAGGCCCTTGACGACTTCCCACTTGCCACCGGTACAGGTGCAGGGCATGCCGTAGATCATGCCTTCGGGGATGCCGTAGGAACCATCGGAAACCACGCCCATGGTGACCCAGGCGCCGTTGGTACCGTTGTTCCAGTCGCGCATGTGGTCGATGGCAGCGTTGGCGGCCGAGGCAGCGGAAGACAGGCCGCGTGCTTCGATGATGGCGGCGCCGCGCTTGCCCACTTTCGGGATGTACTCGTTCTTGTACCAGGCTTCGTCATTGACGAGCGCCGGGGCTGCCTTGCCGCCGACGGTGGCGAAGCGGATGTCCGGGTACATCGTCGGCGAGTGGTTGCCCCACACGACCATCTTCTGGATGTCGGTGACGCTGGCCTTGGTGCGGGTGGCCAGTTGCGAGATGGCGCGGTTGTGGTCGAGGCGCATCATCGAGGTGAAGGCCGACTGTGGCAGGCTCTTCGCGGTGTTCATGGTGATCAGGGCATTGGTGTTGGCGGGGTTGCCGACCACGATGAGCTTCAAATCGCGTGCCGCGACGGCATCAATAGCGCTGCCCTGCTCAGAGAAAATCTTGGCATTTTCGAGCAGCAGATCCTTGCGCTCCATGCCGGGGCCGCGCGGCTTGGCACCAACCAGCAGGGCCTGTTGCACATCCTTGAAGGCGACCTTGGGGTCAGCCGTGCCGATCATGTCGGCCAGTAGCGGGAAAGCGCAATCTTCGAGTTCCATCATCACGCCCTTGAGCGCGGCCTGTGCTTTTTCCATCGGCAGTTCGAGCATCTGCAGGATGACGGGCTGATCCTTGCCGAGCATTTCGCCGCTGGCGATGCGGAACAACAGGGCATAACCGATTTGTCCGGCGGCGCCGGTCACAGCAACGCGAATGGGGGCTTTGGCCATGAGGAACTCCTTGAGGTGTGGGTGGTGAAAAAAAAGTCAGTGTGATAAGGGCTAACATTCAAATCATAAAGCGCGTTGCTGCACCGTGTCAATATCTATCTTATGTCTTGCATAAGACATAAGATGAACTATGGACGTTGGAAAAAAATTATGGTTCAATTCGAATCCATGATGCGTCAAACCTCTGCTGACTCTCCGACATTCAGTCCGCTTTATCGCCAGATCAAAGACCTGATCCTTCAGGCCCTTGATAAAGGTGAGTGGCGGCCGGGCGAGTCGATCCCGAGCGAAATGGAGTTGGCGGCGCGCTTCAGTGTCAGTCAGGGCACGGTACGCAAGGCCATTGACGAGATGGCTGCCGAAAATCTGTTGGTGCGACGGCAAGGCAAGGGAACCTACGTTGCCAGCCACAGTGATCCGCGTGCCTTCTTCAGATTCCTGCGCCTGGCGCCGCTGACCGGCGGCATCGAGTCGTCGAAGAGCACGCCGCTTGAATGCTGGCGTGCCAAGGCAGGTGTCGAGGCGGCGCGAGTTTTGGGTCTCAAAGCAGGTGATCCGATCATCATCGTGCGCCGTCTGCTCGAGTTTTCCGACAAACCGGTGGTGGTGGATGAGATCTATCTTCCCGGTGAAATCTTTACCGGCTTGTCGCTCGAGGTGCTGAAGGAGTCCCAGGCCTCCCTTTACAGCTTGTTCGAGGGAACGTTCGGCGTGCGCATGATTCGCGCAGAAGAGCGTTTGCGCGCAGTGGCGGCGGATCGCTCCAGTGCAGAGTTGCTGCGAGTCCCGGAGGGCAGTCCGCTGCTCTCTGTGGAGCGCGTGAGTTTCACCTACGGCGATCGTCCGGTGGAGTGGCGGCGCGGTCTGTATTCGACTGCAGCTCATTGCTATTTGAACGAGTTGGGGTGAGTGGGGTTTGAATGATCGAGCACAAAGTTTATTATTGCAGTTTGTTGGCAGCAAAGATTTATTTATAACCATGCCTGCGGTAGGATATTGCGCTGCACCATAAATGGAGTGACAGTGAGATGGCGGAACTGACGAAAAAACGTCCCAAGTATTTGAACTTGATGGAAATAAGATTACCGATTGCAGGCTTTGCTTCGATCCTGCATCGCGTTAGCGGCATCGGTTTGTTCCTCATGTTGCCCCTGTTGATTTGGCTGCTCGATCTATCGCTGAAGTCCGGCGATAGCTTCCGCGATTTGCAGGCGGTGACTGCAATTCCTCTCGTCAAGCTGGTCCTGATCGGTTTGCTGTGGGCTTTCCTGCACCACTTCTGCATGGGCATCCGCATCTTGTTGATCGATATTCATGTCGGGGTCGATAAAGCCAAGGCGAGTGCTTCCGCCAAGGCAGTTCTTGCCGTCAGTCTTCTGCTGACCCTGGTCCTGGGAGCGCAACTATGGTGAATCGCAAAATCGTCGGGGCCCATTACGGCCTCATGGACTGGTTGGTCCAGCGTATCACCGGCGCGGTGATGGCGGTCTTCATGCTGATTATCGCCGTTGCGTTGCTGCAGGGTGCCGCATCGAGTTATGAAAGCTGGCGTGCGTTCATGTCTGCAGGGATGATGCGCTTTGTCAGCTTCCTGTTCATCGTCAGTCTGTGCTGGCATGCCTGGGTCGGCGTGCGTGACATCTGGATGGACTACATTCAGCCCGCCGGCATCAAACTCGTGTTGCACGTGCTGACCCTGTCGGCCCTGGTCGGCTATGCCGGCTGGGCAACGCAGGTTATCTGGAGGCTTTGATAGGAAAATGAGCGTGAACGTTACCGTCCGCAAATTCGATGCAGTGATCGTTGGCGCCGGCGGCGCTGGCCTGCGCGCTGCGATTCAACTTTCAGAGGCTGGTCTCAAGACGGCCGTGCTGACCAAGGTTTTTCCCACCCGCTCACATACGGTTGCGGCGCAGGGCGGCGTGGCGGCCAGTTTGGGTAACTCCGAGGAGGACCACTGGCACTGGCACATGTATGACACCGTCAAGGGTTCAGACTGGCTCGGCGACCAGGATGCCATTGAATTCATGTGTCGCAAGGCCAACGAGTGCGTCATCGAGCTCGAACATTACGGCATGCCTTTCGACCGTCTCGACAACGGCCGCATCTACCAGCGTCCTTTCGGCGGTCACATGTCGAACTTCGGCGAAAAGCCGGTGCGCCGTTCCTGCGCGGCTGCCGACCGTACCGGCCATGCCATGCTGCACGCGATGTATCAGCGCAATATCAAGGTCAATACCCAGTTTTTCGTCGAATGGATGGCGCTCGACCTGATCCGTGATGCCGAAGGCGAAGTGCTCGGCGTTACCGCGATGGAAATGGAAACCGGCGAAATCTATGCTTTCCACGCCAAGGCGACCATTTTCGCCACGGGTGGGTCGGGACGAATTTATTACTCATCGACCAACGCTTTCATCAATACCGGTGATGGTGTCGGCATGGCGGCGCGTGCCGGTATTCCGCTGGAAGATATGGAATTCTGGCAGTTCCATCCGACTGGCGTAGCCGGTGCCGGTGTGCTGATCACCGAAGGTGTGCGCGGTGAGGGCGGCATTTTGCGTAACTCGCAGGGCGAACGCTTCATGGAACGCTATGCGCCGAATGCCAAGGATCTGGCCTCGCGCGACGTCGTGTCGCGCGCGATGGTCACCGAAATCAACGAAGGTCGCGGTTGCGGGCCCAACAAGGATTTCGTGCTGCTCGACATCACCCACCTGCCGCCCGAAACCATCATGAAGCGTTTGCCGGGTATCCATGAAATCGCCGTGCAGTTTGCCGGCGTCGATGCCTTGAAAGAACCGATTCCCGTGGTGCCGACTTGCCATTACCAGATGGGCGGAATTCCGACCAACTTCAAGGGGCAGGTCGTCGTACCGGGGCGCACCACGATGAACGAGGCGGTGCCCGGTTTCTATGCCGCTGGTGAGTGTGCCTGCGCTTCGGTGCATGGTGCCAACCGTCTTGGTACCAACTCTTTGCTCGACTTGCTGGTGTTCGGCAAGTCCGCCGGCGAAACGGCGGTCGAGGAATTGAAGAAGTCACCCAAGCCGCACAAGGAACTGCCGGCCGATGCCTTCGATCGTACGTTGGCGCGTTTGGATCGCCTCAACACACAGAAGGCTGGTGCCAACGTGCATGAAACGCGGCTCGACATGCAACGTTCCATGCAAAAACACGCCGGTGTGTTTCGCTTCAATGAATTGCTGAAAGAGGGCGTGCAGAAAATTCTCGATGTGCAGAAGGATGTGGAGCAGACCGAGATCAAGGATAAATCCAAGGTCTTCAACACGGCACGCATCGAGGCGCTCGAACTCGACAACCTGATTGAGGTGGCCGTGGCGACCATGGTGTCGGCCGAAGCGCGCAAGGAAAGTCGCGGTGCCCATGTACGCGACGATGCCCCCGATACGCCGGAACGCCCGAATGGTCGTGACGACACGAACTGGCTCAAGCATTCGCTGTGGTTCAAGGAAGGCAACCGCCTCGACTACAAGTCGGTCACCCTGCGGCCGTTGACGGTCGATACCATCGCGCTCAAGACGCGCGCCTATTGATGGCCC
>CAJBAP010000143.1 GCA_903950295.1 uncultured Rhodocyclaceae bacterium | reverse complement strand
TTGCTGATCGCCAGACCCAGGCCGGTACCGCCGTACTTGCGGGTCATCGAGCCGTCGGCCTGCTCGAAGGCGGTGAACAGACGCTGCTGATCTTCGGGCGAAATGCCGATGCCGGTATCCTGTACCTCGAAGCGCAACAACGCATCGGTCGGACTTTCTTCCGCCAGGTCAGCGCGCAGGGTGATGATGCCAGCCGTGGTGAACTTGACGGCGTTGGCGGTGAGATTGAGCAGAATCTGACCGAGGCGCAGGGGGTCACCACGCAAAGCGAGGCGAGCGATTTCCGGCGACAGGTCGACGCGTAGTTTCAGACCTTTGTCCATGGCCTTGTGGCCGATGAGACTCATCAGATTCTCCAGCACCTCGCCGAGCTTGAAGTTGGTGTGTTCCAGCGTCAGCCGTTCAGCCTCTATCTTGGAGATATCGAGGATGTCGTTGATGACATGGAGCAGATGTTGAGAGGCATTGTCGATCTTGCCGAGCTGATCCCTGAGCTTGGGGTCTTCGGTATGTCGTAGCGCAATGCTGGTCATGCCCATGATGGCGTTCATCGGCGTGCGCAGTTCATGGCTCATGTTGGCGAGGAAGGTACTCTTGGCGCGGCTGGCGGTTTCGGCCTGAATCTTCGCCACGCTGAGCGACTGATTGGTGGTTTCAAGGTCGACGGTACGCTGGCGCACCCGGTCTTCCAGGGTGACATTGAGATTTCTGATCTCAAGCTCGGCCTGCTTGCGCTCGGTGATGTCGGTATTTGTTCCAATCAGACGCATTGGCTTGCCATCGGCATCGCGGCTTACCACCATGCCACGACCCTGCATCCAGCGCCAGCTTTCGTCCTTGCACAACATGCGGAAATCAACCGTGGCCGATGGCGTTTTGCCATCGATATGCGCCTGAATGATTGCCATCACGTTGGGCATGTCCTCCGGGTGGACGCGGCTGGTCCACTCGGAGGCATTGTTCTCTATTTCGCTCTCGGCAAAGCCCAGCATTTCTTTCCAGCGTCTGGAGAACAGCGCTGCACCGGTCTGGATGTTCCAATCCCAAACACCATCACCCGCACCTTCCAGGGCGAACTTCCAGCGTTCTTCGCTTTCACGCAAGGCCCCTTCCCGCTTGCTCAAAGTTTCCAGCAGGCGATTGAAACCGCCGATCAGTTCGCCGATTTCGTCCTGGCTGGTCACCGGCAAGGTTTGCAAAGGTTGGTCGCTTGTCGCTTGGGTGGCGAGCGCGCGACTGGCCATCAGCATCGGTGCGAACTGAAGCTGCAACATCCGGGTGATGATCCACCAGGTCAAGGCACCGGCCAGCAAGGTGATCAAGAGGGCACTGAGCAACATGCGCTTCAGCATGGCGTCAATCGGCGCAAAGGCTTCCTCGGCCGGTAGCGTGGCGGCGACAAACCAGCCGGCCACCGGAATGCCTTTGGCCGCCGACAGTTCGAGCACACCGCGCGAACTGACGGCCACGCCAAAACCCTCATAACCTTGCATGTATCGGTCGTGCATGGCATTGATGCCGGGTGCGGGCACTGGCAGCATGATGCGGCTCTTGTCCGTGGCAGTGACAATTAGCTTGTGCTGCGGGGCGATCAGCAGGTAGCCGCCGGTTTGACCGTAGTGGCTCTGGGTGATCTTGTCGAGAAAATTGGCCTTGCCAAGATTGTTCGATGTCACCAAGCCACCGATCACTTTGCCCTTGCTATCCCGAATGGGCACGGCGATGGGGAGAGACGGGGCTTTGACCATCTTGCCCATAATCGGCCTGCTGATGGTCGCCTTCCCCTTCAATATTTCGCCAATGTAATCTCGGTCAGCGTAGCTGAGGCCAACTCGCCCCATGGAACGCGGAACTTCGGCAATGGCTACGCCATCGATGCCGACGATGAAGGCGCCGGCATTAAACAGAATCTGAAGAATCGGACGCTGCTCAAGCAGTGCTTGCAAGCCGGCCGGATTGACCATCAAGTGAGTGTCAATTTGCTTGGCAATTTGCTCCAGCACCTCCAACCGGTCAGCCAACTCACCATTGACTTCTGCGGCGACGAAGGAAACCGTAGCGAACTGCTGCTCGCCCAACACGCGTTGCATATCGTCCTTCAACAGGTGGCTGATGTAGAACGTCAGCGACCAGATGCTGAGCACGAAAATAACCAGCGTGAACAGAGTTACACGGGTCTTGAGTGATCGCCATTGAAAGAGTTGTGAGCTCATGCCTGCACCTTACCTGGATCGGGCCTGCGGTCTGCGAGGAAGGGGGAGAGCAACCAGTCTCATCTTGAAATGTTACGCCGGCCCGAGGCTTCGAGGTAACTTTTCACAGAAGCCGTTGAGCATCGCCAAGCTGCTGGTCAGGTTGGCGTTTTGATCTGCTGCTGAATTACTGAAACCCGGCTTCAGCCGACCAACTGGTTGCCTCCGGCGGCCTGGATAAGTGCTATGGCGGGGTGTTGCACGCGTCGATGCGTGGTAATGGCATACCAGCTTTCACTAATACCGTGCAGGGCTCCGACCGGAATCGCGCCGAACTGCGCTGCAATATCAACATGCATGCCGGCTGGTGCCGGGAAGAGTCCCAGCCCGGCGCGACCAAAGGTCTTGAGCAGCGCGCTGTCGGTAAACTCGCCGACCACGAGCGGTCGCAAGTCACGGGCCGCGAACCAGGCGTCGATGGCACTGCGCAGTGGATCACCGCGCGCCGGCAGGAGCAGCGGCGCATCGTTGAGCCGCTGCGGGAAGTCGGCTGCATAGTTGCCACCCTGCAGCGCTGCGCCTGCATACAGGGCAATCTCGGCATTCGCCAGCAAATGCGAATCCAGCTTGAGGTTGGCGCGGTGCGGTGCCGACTGGTCGGCGATCACCAGATCCAGCCGATTGAGCGCAAGCTCGCCGAGCAGGTGCTCGAAGTCACCTTCGATGCACTCGAGCCGCACCGACAACGGCGGCAGCAGAACGCTCTCGAGCAAACGGAAGGCGACCAGCTTCGGTACTGCATCTGTCACCCCAACCGCCAGGCGCGGACGGGTTATTTGGTTCTCGGCAAGATCCTGCCGTAGCTTCTCGCCCAGTTGGAAGATCTGCTCCGCGTATACCAGCACCCGCCGCCCCGCCTCGGTCAGTACCAGTGAACGCCCTTGGGGCGCCAGCAAAGCCTGGCCAAGTTGGCGCTCAAGCTGTCCGAGTTGCGTGCTGATGGTTTGCACCGATAGCCCCAGTCGCTCTCCGGCGCGGGTGATGCTGCCTTCCTTGGCCACAGCCCAGAAATACAGCAGATGGCGGTAATTGAGGTCATCTGGCTTCATTTTTCATTCCCATAATTTGGGAACATATTATCTGAAATAATCGATTTATCAGATAGGTCATCAGACTTACATTTCACTCCACGCGTTGCAGATGTTCTGCGGCGACAACTACCAAGGAGAGAAAAGTGATCACCCTAGAAGATTGTGCTGCCTTCTGCGCTGCCAAACCGGAAATGGTCAATGACTGGGCGCACTGCGAAAACCTGACGATGGTGATGGCCTATGCTCGTGCCCACAATGCCGTGCTGTGCGCCAATGACAGTCAAATGTTGAGCGGACCATCGCCTGCCGATGATCACAATTTTCGCGTAGCCGCCTGAGGAGAATGAAAATGATGACAATCCAGTCTCGTGAAATGCTTGCCCCGCATACCACCCCCGGCCAGCCGCTGCGGGCATACCCCACCAACAGCCCGCGAGCCAAGGCTCGCCTCGTTGCCCTCGCCATGCTGGCGGATGGTCGCCTGGATGATGCCGAGTTGGAAAGCCTTGGCCAGAATGTAACATTCACCGAACTCGGCATTGCGCGCGAGGATTTTTTTGAAGTACTTTACGATTTTTGCGCCGACATGGAGAATCTCCCCAAAGGCAGTGGTGATTACTTGTTGTCCCCTGCCGTCCTTGAGCAGTTGTTCGGGGAGATCGACAGTGCCGAAGAGCGGCAGACACTGCTGCGTCAGATCTTCGACATGATCCGCAGTGATGGTCACCTGGCTGACAGCGAGGCCGACTTGTTCTGGCACGCGGTCGATACCTGGAAGTTCAGGGCTGCCGATACGCGGACGGCGCTACGCAGCCAGCACTTGCGCAGCGAACGCTGGGCGACGGGACAACCCGCCGCATGAGTGATGTGGGATAAAGGCTGATCGGGAGGAGAGGCGGGCATGGAAAGCATCGGCAACATCTGGCTGTGGGCGAGTTTCAGCGTCATCGTTCTCG
>CAJBAP010000142.1 GCA_903950295.1 uncultured Rhodocyclaceae bacterium | reverse complement strand
GTACTGCATACCAACCTCGGTCGTGCCACTCTGCCCGACGAGGCCATCGAGGCGGTGGTCACGGCCGCACGTAACCCCTGTGCGCTGGAATACGATCTCGCCAGCGGCGGCCGGGGTGATCGTGACGATGTGGTCAATGAATTGTTGTGCGAACTCACCGGTGCCGAGGCGGCGACCGTGGTGAACAACAACGCTGCAGCCGTATTCCTGCTGCTCAATGCGCTGGCACCGAAAAAGCGCGTGATCGTTTCGCGCGGCGAACTGGTCGAGATCGGTGGTGCCTTTCGCGTGCCGGACATCATGAGTCGCGCCGGGGCGAAGCTGGTCGAGGTGGGTACTACCAACCGTACGCATCTGAAGGATTTTGTGGCTGCCATCGAGGCCGAGCCGGTGGCGCGCACGGCGATGCTGATGAAGGTACATGCCAGCAACTACGCCATCCAGGGCTTCACCCATGCGGTGCCAGAATCCGAGTTGGCGGCACTCGCGCACCAGCACGGCCTGCCCTTTGTCATCGATCTCGGCTCCGGCACACTGACCGATCTGGCTCAATGGGGCCTGCCGCACGAACCGACGCCGCGGGAAGCTCTCGACGCAGGCGCTGATCTCGTCACTTTTTCCGGCGACAAGTTGCTCGGCGGTCCGCAAGCGGGGTTGCTGGTCGGCAAGAAAGAACTGATTGCCAAGATCAAGAAGAATCCGTTGAAGCGCGCGCTGCGGGTCGGCAAGATCACCCTCGCGGCTTTGGAGGCCGTACTGCGGCTTTATCGTGATCCTGACCGGCTGCATTTGCGTCTGGCCTCGCTGCGCCACTTGACGCGTCCCGAGGCGGATATTCGGAGCGCTGCCCTGCGCCTGTTGCCGGTATTGCAACGGGCCTTGGCCGACGTACCGGTCAGTATCGAGATCGTCGCACTGAAATCGCAGATCGGCTCCGGTTCGCTGCCGGTCGATCGTCTGCCCTCGGCCGGTTTTGCCATCCGCCCGCAGGGCAAGCGGAGCGGGGTGCTCAATCGCATCGAAGCGGCGCTGCGTGGTGTCAGTCATCCGGCGCAACCGGTCATAGGCCGCATTGAGGACGGCGCCTTGCTCCTCGACCTGCGCTGTCTCGAGTCGCGCGATGAGACAAGTTTTGCGGCGACGCTGGCGGCAATTCACCTCAAATGATTATCGGCACTGCAGGTCATATCGACCACGGCAAGACCACGCTGGTAAAGGCGCTAACCGGCGTCGATGCCGATCGTCTGCCCGAGGAAAAGGCGCGTGGAATTACGCTCGATCTTGGCTACGCTTATACGCCCCTGCCCGATGGCAGCGTGCTCGGTTTTGTCGATGTCCCGGGCCACGAGAAACTGATCCACAATATGTTGGCAGGCGCCACGGGCATCGACTTCGTACTGCTGGTGGTAGCAGCCGATGACGGACCGATGCCGCAGACGCGCGAGCACCTGGAACTGCTCGACCTCCTGGGTCTGGCGCGCGGTGCGGTGGCACTGACGAAGATTGACGCGGTGACGCCAGAACGCCTGGCGGCTGCACAGCTTGAGATCGACGCCTTGCTGGCGGGCAGTTCGTTGGCCGGCAGCCTGGTGTTCCCGCTTTCAGGCCGGAGCGGAGCAGGCGTACCGGCACTGCGTGCGCATCTTGAAACCGCTGCGGCTGAGTTTCACACGCGCACGACGGCAGGACGTTTTCGTCTTGCCATCGACCGCAGTTTCACCCTCGTCGGCGTGGGTACGGTCGTCACCGGTACCGTGCATGCGGGAAAAGTCGGCGTTGGCGAGACGGCACTTATCTCCCCGCCGGGCCTGAAAGCGCGCATCCGCAGCCTGCACGTGCAGGATCGTCCAGCGCAGAGCGGTC
>CAJBAP010000141.1 GCA_903950295.1 uncultured Rhodocyclaceae bacterium | reverse complement strand
CGATATCGCCCGGACGCGTTGCAGCGCCGCCGGGCATGTTCTCGACGGTCGGCACCACGGCGATGATGTTGAGCGGCAACTTCATCAGGGCCGCGGCCTTGATGGCGGCGAGTACGCTGGCGGCACCCGACATGTCGTACTTCATCTCGTCCATTTCCGGCGCGGGTTTGAGCGAAATGCCGCCGGTGTCGAAAGTGACGCCCTTGCCGACCAGCACGATCGGTTTTTCATCCGCTTTGCCGCCCTGATGCTTGATGACGATGAATTGTGGCGGCTGATGCGAACCCTTGGCGACGGCAAGCAGCGAATGCATGCCCAGCTTTTCCATCGCGGCCCGGTCGAGTACCTCGGCTTGCAGGCCGTGCTCGCCGGCCAGTGCCCGTGCCTGATCTGCCAGATAGCTTGGCGTACAGATGTTGCCGGGCAGGTTGGCCAGGTTTTTCATGAAATTCATGCTGACAGAGATCGCCTGGGCCTCGGCCAGCGCTTGCTCGGCGGCAGCCAGTTCGGTGCGCCGTTCGACGCAAAAAGTGAGCTTGCGCAGGGGGCGACGCACTTCATCCTTCTTCGACTTCATCTGATCGAAGCGATAGAGTGTTTCCTCGGCTACCAGTACGGCTTGGCGGACGCGCCAGGCGACGTCGCGTTTCTTCACCGGCAGTTCGGTCAGGTAGATGGTGCCGTCGAAGCCACCGGTTTCGTTCAGCGTGCGCACGGCGGCGGCGATGGCGGCGCGGTATTCGTTTTCGCGGAATTCGCGCTCCTTGCCGAGGCCGACGAGCAGGATACGTTCAGCCTCGGTGCCGGGTACCTTGTGCAGCAACAGCGTGCTGCCGGCCTTGCCTTCCATGTCGCCCCGTCGCAGGAGGTCTGACAGATAGCCGCGCGCCGCATTGTCGAGCAGTTCTGCCGGTAATGATGGTTTGCGGGATTCGAAGACCCCGACGACGACACAGGCGGTGCGCTGCTTTTCCGGGCTGCCGCTCTTTATGCTAAATTCCACCGTGCTCTCCTCCAGTTGGGGAAAACGTGAAGTTTAAGCAATTTTTACGTTTTATCTTCACTTCGACAGCAAATTCCGAATTTCCCCAAGTCAGCCTCGACGATGATTTTTCAGCGTGCCGCCCAGCGTGAATTTGCCCAGACTGCCGCTGCGGTTTTTGTTGCCCTGTTTGCGATCATGCTGACGACCCAGTTGATTCGCTTGACGGGGCAGGCGGCCAAAGGTGCCACAGCCTCAGAGGCGGTTGCCGCCTTGATGGGGTTTGCGGCACTCAACTACTTGCCGGTTTTGCTGTCGCTCACTTTATTCATCTCGATTCTGCTTTCCTTGTCACGGGCCTACCGCGACTCCGAAATGTCAATCTGGTTTTCTTCCGGCGTACCCCTTACTGCGTGGATCAAGCCGGTGCTGAGTTTTGCCGTGCCCGTGGTACTGGCCATCGCAGCATTGACCTTGTTTTTAACGCCGTGGTCCGCGACCAAGCGTGATGAATACCAGAAACGCATGGATAACCGGAGTGATGTGGCGCGCATGAGTCCGGGCGCCTTTCAGGAATCCGCCCAGGGCGACCGGGTGTATTTCGTCGAATCGGTCTCGAGTGTCGACGGCAAGGAGGACCACGTCAAGAATGTGTTCATCAACTCGGTGCAACACGGCCGCCAGGGCGTTATTGTTGCTGCGCAAGGGCATACCGAGATGGCTGAAAATGGCGACAAATTCATCGTGTTGTCGCAGGGACGTCGCTACGAGGGCTCGGCAGGTGCTGCTGAGCATCGTGTCATGGAGTTTCAGCGCTATTCCATTCGAATGGAAACCGCAGAAAATCTCGGCATCGATCAGTCGGCGAAGAACCTTTCCACTTTGGATCTTCTACGTGATCGGACCGCCATCAACAAGAGCGAGTTGCTGTGGCGCCTCGGCGTGCCGCTTTCTGCACTGACTCTGGCATTGCTGGCTATCCCGCTTTCTTTTGTCAATCCGCGGGCGGGGCGCACCAACAATCTGATCTTTGCCCTGCTGACTTTCATGATCTACAGCAACTTGCTTTCTGTCAGCAAGGCTTGGGTAGCCCAAGGGCGTTTGCCTTTCGAGATTGGTGTCTGGGCCGTCCACCTGCTGATGTGTGTCACCCTGATCATCCTGTTCTGGAGGCGTCTGGCAGTATTCTCGGCGTGGCGGTTATGGCGCTGAAAGTCTATGAGCGTCATCTGGCGCGCGAAATCTACGGCGCAACCTTGCTCGTGCTGGCAGCTTTCCTTGCGCTATTTGCCTTTTTCGACCTTATCCATGAGTTGGAAGAGGTTGGCAAAGGGGGATACGCGCTACGTCATGCGCTGGGTTACGTGGCGTTGACACTGCCCGGTCGGACTCACGAGATTCTCCCGATCGCCGTCTTGATCGGCACCCTGTATGCGCTGACCTTGCTGGCCCGGCACTCGGAAATTACCGTGCTGCGTACCTCGGGGCTGCCGACGAGTGACTTGCTGCTGACCTTGGGGAAGATCGGGACGGTATTTGTCGTGCTGACCTTTGTGATCGGTGAGTTCATCGTGCCCCCCGCCGAGCGCGCGGCGCAGCAGTTGCGACTCACCGCCATGAGTCGCCTGGTGGCGCAGGAATTTCGTTCCGGATTATGGGTGAAGGACGGTTTCTCGTTCATCAACGTGCGCGAAGTCCTGCCGGATACCAGCCTGCGCGGCGTGCGGGTGTATGCCTTTGATGCGAGCTACCGGCTGAAGTCGATCAGCGAGGCCGAAAAGGGCCGTTATGTCCCGCCCGGGCACTGGCAGTTGAGCAACGTGGCACAGACGGTATTCGAGGAAGAGAGTGCCAGTGTGCTGCATCATGACGAGGTGACATGGGAGTCGGCCCTTAGTCCGGACATACTCTCAGTCTTGCTGGTGGTGCCGGAGCGCATGTCGATCATCAATCTCTATCAATATATTCGGCACCTGAGCGACAACCGGCAAAAAACGCAACGTTATGAAATAGCGTTATGGAAGAAGCTGATTTACCCGCTGGCGACACTGGTGATGATGGCCCTGGCATTACCCTTTGCCTACGCTCATGATCGCATGAGTGCAGTGAGCGTCAAGGTGTTTACCGGGGTCATGCTCGGCATCCTGTTTCACATGCTGAACGGTCTGTTCTCGCATCTCGGTGTGATCAACAGTTGGCAGCCGCTATTTTCCGCTATAACGCCCAGCGTCATTTTTCTGCTGGCGGCGGGGTCGATGCTGTGGTGGGTAGAGCGAAGGTAATGCGGGTGCCGGCCAGTCGGTCGTGCAGGAATTGCCGGTCACGGTCGAAGAACACCCAAAACAGCCCAGCCCCATAAAACAGCAGACTGGGCCAGCTGAGAAAATAGCGCAGTAACAACTGCCCGAGTGATGGAGGCGAACCGTCGTCCCTGACAAGTTTCAGTTTCCAAGTCTGCATGGCGAGGGTTTGTCCGCCATGACGCCAGTACCAGACGAAGTAGGCCCCCATCAAGAGAAAGACGTGAGCGACCAGTACCGGGCCGGGCAGAACGATTTCCCAGAGCATGCCCAGCGCCAGATGGGGCAGCATGAAACCGACCGAAAGTACGCCCAGCAGCAGCAGTGATTCGTACAGCATGCTGGCGAGGCGCCGACGTACACCGGCGAGGGAGATTTCCGGCGTGCTCAAGGCAAGGCCGATCAATCCTGGGCAGCAGGTGGCTGCTGGCTTGCCTTGGGCAGTTCTCTGGGTACGAGGGT
>CAJBAP010000140.1 GCA_903950295.1 uncultured Rhodocyclaceae bacterium | reverse complement strand
TCACCGCCTTCGTCTACAAGCGGGAGTTGCACTGGCTGCCTTTCTTCGGCTGGGGTATCAAGCTGATGCCTTTCGTTGGCATCGACCGCGCCGCCGGCAAGGCGGCATTGAGGCAAGTCGCCGAACGCGGCAAGCGGCGCTTGAGCGAGGGTTACAGCGTCGTCGTCTTTCCCGAAGGTACGCGCGTCGCACCGGGTGAGCAGCGGCGCTTCAAGATCGGTGGCGCATGGCTCGCCGCGAAAGCCGGCGTGCCGGCCATACCGGTCGCCCTCAATTCTGGCGAATGCTGGCGCCGGCACGCTTTTCTGAAACAGCCCGGCACCGTCACCGTCAGTATCGGCCCCGCCATCGACCCGGCAGGCAAGACGGCCGAGGAGGTCAATCGCCTGGCCGAGCACTGGATCGAAACCGAAATGCGCCGCATCAGCCCTCAGTTTTATCCCGATGAAATCAAGACTCCCGCAACTTCCGCTACGGCTTGATGCCGAGCTACCCGATACCGATGCGCGCTGGAGCGCAGGGGGATGCGTCGCACATCTAGGCAGCACGCTGACGCTGATTCTCGACACCACCTGCCGCGAACCGACCCGGGTGGCGGGCGAATTGCATTTGCCCCTGCCGCCGGCAGCCACGCCACGCCAGATTCGCGACGCCGCCGAAAGCTGGCTGCGCGAGGAGGCCCGGCGCACCTTCGCCGCGATCCTGGCACAAAAGTCGGCGCTGGCGGGACGGCGATCTCCCGCCATTGTTCTGGCTTTCGGCAAGCGCAGTGACTGGGTGCGTAGCGAGGGCGAAGCTTTGCGTTGTCATTGGCGCCTGATTGAACAATCACCTGCCGTGGTCGAACAGGTGCTGGGCTGCGCCCTGAACAGCTGGCAACCCGCGCCGACCTGCGACGATCTGTTTGCCCTGGTGTGATGCTGGAGCAACTCGAACTGTTTCGCCTGCCGCAACTGCCCCCGTTACTCGATGGCAACAATGGGCAAGCGCGACACATCATCCTTGCCGGTCAACTCATCGGTTACGCCCTGCGCCGTGATCGCCGTCGCCTCACGCTGCGCATTGACGAGCGCGGTCTGCGCGTCGGCGCGCCGCGCAGTATCCCGCTCGCCGAGATCGAAAGCTTTATCAACAACCATGGCGAATGGGTTCTGGAGAAGCTCGGCGAACTCGCCAGCCGCACGACCCCGCGCCACCTGCCGATTTACGACGGCGCGCACCTGCCGGTTCTGGGTCAGGAGGTGCGGGTACATGTGACCAGTGGCGGCAATCGGGGTTTCTGGCAACACACCGAATCCGGCAGCGAGCTGTGGCTGGCAGCGCGACCGTCAGTGGATCTCGCCGTATTGGCGCGCCGCGCCTTGCAACGGCGCGCACTGGAGCATTTTCGTCCGCGCCTGGCACAGACGGTAGCGCAGATCGGTCATCCGCTGCCTGCGCTCGCCCTCAGCTCCGCACGCACCCGTTGGGGCAGTTGCAGTGCCCGCACCGGCATTCACCTCAACTGGCGACTGATCCACCTCGCCCCAGCCTTGATCGACTATGTGATCGCCCATGAGGTGGCACACCTGGTCGAAATGAACCACAGCCCGCGCTTCTGGGCGGTGGTGGAACAACTGTTCCCTGACTGGCGCAACACCCGTGGCGAATTGCGTCGGTGCGGCGCGGCCTTGCCGCTGCTCTAGGGTTTTTCTTCGTCCGGATCGCGGAACTGCTCGCGGATGGCAACCACGCCATCCCGGCAGGCCAGGAAGGCATCGACGCAGCCCGGATCGAAATGCGAGCCACGCCCGGCGGTAACGAACTCCCAAGCCCGATCGAATTCCCAGGCCGGCTTGTAGGGGCGCGCTGAGGTAAGGGCGTCGAAAACGTCGGCAATGGCAACAATACGGCCGAACAGGGGAATCTGCGTGCCGGCCAAGCCGCGTGGATAACCAGAACCGTCGAATTTCTCATGGTGGGTATAGGCAATCTCGGCGGCTATTTGCAGCGTTGGCGCCGCAGAATCACGCAGGATTTCCCAACCGATGGTAGCGTGCTGCTTCATCACCGCAAACTCTTCAGGGGAAAGCTTGCCAGGCTTCAGCAGAATCATGTCGGGCGTACCCAGCTTGCCCACATCGTGCATCGGCGCGGCTTCGAGGATCAACTCCTGCTGCGCCGTGTCCAATCCGAGTTGCTGGGCGATCAGGCGCGAATAGTGCGCCATGCGCTGGATGTGAGCGCCGGTTTCGGGGTCGCGAAATTCGGCGGCACGCGCCAGGCGGAACACCGCTTCGCGCTCACGCTCGCGAATCCCGGCAGTAGCCTTGTTGACTTCTTCCGCCAGCCAGGTGGCGCGGTCAGCCAACACCATGTAGCTACGACGAATAGCCAGCATGTTTTTCACCCGCGAAGTGAACTCAATGCGGTCGATCGGCTTGGTCAGGAAATCATTGGCGCCATTTTCCAGAGCGCGGTAGCGCACTTCCTTCTCGTGATCGGCAGTGACCATCAGGATCGGCACTTCCGCCTTGGCCGGATCGGCCCGGCAGCGCTGGATAAATTCGATACCGTCCGGTGCCGGCATCATGTAGTCGACGATGATGAGGTCGGGGTTGTTGCCGAAGCACCAAGCGAGGCCGGCGGCGGAGTCGGTAAAGCAGATCGGCTTGCAGCCGTCGATGCGATTTACCAGCGCCTGCATCAGCGTCACGTTGATCTGGGTGTCATCGACGATGACGATATTCATGACAGGCTCCCCGGAAACGATACGGTCATTCTAATGGATCAGACTGCGCTGTCTGGCGTGATGCGACCGACCAGGTAGCGCTGCAGGTGGCGATCGGTGACGCTGATGTGGCTGATGAACCAGTCCAGCAGCAGGAACTGGCAGCGGAAAGCCAGGCGTAGCGCCGGGATCTTGCCCTGATGGATCCCTTCCGCAAGCGTGGTGAGAAACTCAAGGAATTTCTGGTGCTGCTGGCGATGCTCGGCGCAGGGTGAATGCGGATAGCCGTGCGCTTCCATCATGCGCTCCTCGGAGTCGAAATGCTCCTGGGTCAGTTCGAGCAACTTCACCACCAGTTGCCCGGCGGTTCCGGCAGCATCCCGCTGCAAGGCTTCCGAGAGGGCGACAATGTGACTGAAGATCACCTGATGCATTTCATCCAGGCCAGGAAAATCGAGAAGATATTCCTGACGCCAGTGGGTGGCACTATCGGTTTCGCCAGCTTCACCCTGATGGGCACGGTTGGCCTGGCGACACCGTTGCCAGTAAACCGACGCCGGGGTGTCACCGGGGTTGTGCTCCATGCAATCGCTGAACAACGTGAGCGCATCGTCCATGCGACGGAAGTGATAATGGGCAAGGGCATCTTCGAAAATATCGCGGCTGGTGGCTTTGGCTTCCTTCAGCGGAGCGGGATCGGCGTCAAACACCTCATAGATGGACTGTGCCAAATGCTTGCCGCGCACCCGCACGCGGTCGATGAAGCGGATCGAGAAATCCGCGGGGAAGCGAATGCTGTTCAGGGTGTGCTGGGTAATCAAAATCGGCGTCTGATAGGTCTTGGTCAACGTTTCGACGCGCGAAGCGAGGTTCACCGCATCGCTGATCACAGTGACTTCCATGCGGTTGCTGCCACCGATGACCCCGAGCATCAACAAGCCGGAGTTCATGCCGATACCGATGTGGACATCGGTTCCGCAACGCCGCTCTGGATGTTCGAAGGGCAATTCGCTTTGCAAGATTGAACGCTGGGCATTGAACTGGCCAAGTGCGGTGAGCATGCCCAGCGCGCCACGCAAGGCATCGTCCCCGCGCGCCGGGAACAGGGCCATCACCGAATCACCGATGTACTTGTCGATGAAGCCACCATGCGCCAGCACCACGGGCTCCATGAAGCTCAGGTAGGCATTGATGAAATCGAAACACTGCTGGGGCGACATCCGCTCCGACATCGAGGCAAAGCCACGGATGTCGGAGAACAGGATGGTCATCTTCTTCTCGGCCTGGTTGCCCCAATCGACTTCAAGGATGCTTTCCTTGCCCAGCAGCTCAAGGAGCTGAGGCGGCACAAAGCGCGAATAGGCCGATTGCACCTGCGCCAGTCGCTGCTCCACCCCTTGGCGCGTGGCGCTTTCCGCCTCCAGCCGGGCACGCAAACGCCGCAGTTCGTCGTCTGTACTGCTGACCAGGGAACCGTTGTCTGTGGCGCCGGGCTTTGTCATCCTCGTCATTGTATTCAATGCGGATGCCAATGGCGCGGGATATATTTGGTGGGCCCGCACGGACTTGAACCGTGGACCAAAGGATTATGAGTCCTCTGCTCTAACCAACTGAGCTACAGGCCCGCTGACTGGCGCGGGAAATCCCACACCAGCCAGAGTGAAACCTTATTCGCTACCGTCCAAGAAACTGCGCATCTTCTCCGAACGCGAGGGGTGGCGCAGCTTGCGCAATGCCTTGGCCTCGATCTGGCGAATCCGTTCGCGCGTGACGTCGAACTGCTTGCCGACTTCTTCCAGCGTGTGATCGGTATTCATCTCGATACCAAAACGCATGCGCAACACCTTGGCTTCGCGCGGCGTCAGGCTGTCAAGCACTTCCTTGGTGATCTCGCGCAGACTGGCGAACAGCGCCGCGTCGGCGGGGGCGAGCGTTGATTGATCTTCAATGAAATCGCCCAGATGCGAATCGTCGTCGTCGCCGATCGGCGTCTCCATCGAGATCGGCTCTTTGCTGATCTTGAGGATCTTGCGAATCTTGTCCTCGGGCATTTCCATCTTGATCGCCAGTGTGGCCGGATCGGGTTCGCTGCCCGTCTCTTGCAGAATCTGGCGGCTGATACGGTTCATCTTGTTGATCGTTTCGATCATGTGCACCGGGATACGGATGGTGCGCGCCTGGTCGGCGATCGAGCGCGTAATGGCCTGGCGGATCCACCACGTGGCGTAGGTCGAAAACTTGTAGCCACGGCGATATTCGAACTTGTCCACCGCCTTCATCAGGCCGATGTTGCCTTCCTGGATCAGGTCGAGGAACTGCAGACCACGGTTGGTGTATTTCTTGGCGATGGAAATGACGAGGCGCAGGTTGGCTTCGGTCATCTCGCGCTTGGCGCGGCGTGCCTTGGCTTCGCCGGTGGACATTTGCTTGTTGATGTCCTTGAGTTCCCTGAGGGGGATACCCATGCGCTCCTGCAAGTCGATCAGGGATTGCTGTTCTTCGAGAATGGCTGGCGCCTGACGCATCAGCACACCAGCATAGGGCTTGCCGGATTGCACCTCGTGTTTCAGCCATTCCATGTTGGTTTCGTTACCCGGGAAGACCTTGATGAAATGCTGGCGCGGCATGTGCGCCTTATCGACGCAAAGATGCAAGACCTTGCGTTCGTGAGCCCGTGCCGCTTCGACCATGCCGCGCACCGAATCGCACAGGCGCTCGATGGAGCGTGCGGTGAAACGGATATTCATCAACTCGTCGGAAATCTGCTTCTGGATGCGCAAGTAGCTCTTGTCCTGGGAGCCGCGCCGCACTAGTGCCGGCATCAATTTTCCATACAACTGGTGGATGGTGGCGAAACGTTCGAGGGCATTCTGTTTGAGCTGCAACAATGATGCGGACACGCGGGCCTCTGCGGCTTCCTCGTCGTCTTCGTCATCCAACTCTTCATCTGCGCCTACACCTTCCTCGTCGTCCGCGCTATTGGCCTTGGCCTCGATATCCTCGTCAGGGGCATCGGGATCGATCAGGCCATCGACCAATTCGTCGATACGCATCTCGTCCAGGGAAACCTTGTTGGCCATTTCGAGGATTTCGGTGATCGTCGTGGGGCAGGCAGAAATCGCCAGCACCATGTGCTTGAGGCCTTCCTCGATACGCTTGGCGATTTCGATCTCGCCTTCGCGCGTCAGCAACTCGACCGTGCCCATCTCGCGCATGTACATCCGCACCGGGTCGGTCGTGCGGCCGAACTCGGAATCGACGGTGGACAAAGCCTGTTCGGCTTGTTCCTCGGCATCGGCAGAATCGATCGGCGCGGTACTTTGCTCGGCCAACAGCATCTCTTCCGGCGCGGGTGCCTGGTCATAGACCTGGATGCCCATGTCGTTGAAGGTGCTGATGATCGCCTCGATCTGCTCGGCATCGACCAGATCATCCGGCAGGTGGTCGTTGATTTCCGAATAGGTGAGAAAGCCACGCTCCTTGCCCAGGGTAATCAGGGTCTTCAGGCGTGTGCGGCGGGCTTCGAGGTCAATGGTGGTCGGCTGCGCCTGCTCGAGCGCGGCCAACATTTGCTTGTCCCGAATCTTCTTGGCTTTTGCGCTAAGTTTCCCGGTGGGAACCACTACTGGCTGAACCACCACTGCCGCAACGGGAACAACAGGCGCCGAGGCGGGCTGGGGAGTGACGGGGACCGCCACCTTGGCTGCCTTGACCGTGGCCTTGGATACCTCGTGCTTGAGGTTCGCTTTCGCCGGCTTGCCTGCCACCGCCACGGGCTTGCCGGGCGCTGGCTTAACCTGCGCTGGCTTAACCTGCGCTGGCTTGGCGTGCGGTTTGACCGGACTGGCCTTGGGGGCGGGCCTGGCAACTGGCTTGGCAGCTGGCTTCGGGGGCGCCTTGACGGCTTTTGCCACTAGCTTGGCAGCCGGCTTGACGGTTTTGGCCGCAGGCTTGGCAACCCTGGTTGCTGCCAGCTTGGCTGCTGGTTTGGGGGGAGCCTTGGTCGGCTTGGTGGTTGACTTGGGCATGGGCTCGACTCGGATCGCAGCAAAACGCGCGATTATACACGTGCTATCAAGCTCTTTTGCGCGCAAGCAGCCTGGCGAGGGTTTGCCTTTCCTCGGCAGAAAGGACGCCAGCGCGCGCTCTGGCGTTCATTTCTTCAATCTGACGGCTCAGGGTTTGCTCGCGCAGGCGTTCGACGGTGTCGATGAAAACCTCTTCCTGCTCACTTTCATCACCCGCATCCTCCTCGATCCGCCCGGATACCATGGCAATGATTTCCTCATGCACGCTGCCACGAAAATACTCAATCAGCAGCCCGAGATTGCCCGCCGGCAAGGCGGCGTGTTCGATGGCCTCTGCCACGGCGATCAGTGCTGCACCCTCGGCGTTATCCCGGGCGATCAGTTCGAGCGGCAGACGGGCAGCGCGCTCCGGGCGACGCAGGACGGTAACCAGTAATGTGCGCTCCAGCGCATGCGGGGCCGGGCGCTGACGGTTGCGCGGCGGGGCGGGGCGGCCGCGCGACTGGGGCTTGAGGCCACACTGCGCTTCGATTTCGGCAGGGCTGAGCGCAGCCGCTTCAGCCACGGCACGTGTCAATTGCAGGCGCAGCAGCGGGGCCGCAAGTTTTATCAGATAGGGTTTGGCCTCATGGACGAGGCGGGCGCGCCCTTCGGCGGTCGCCAGGTCAGCACCTGCCTTGAGTTCGCGCAGGAGAAATTCAGTCAGGGTGGTCGGTTGCGCGGCCAGGCGCTG
>CAJBAP010000139.1 GCA_903950295.1 uncultured Rhodocyclaceae bacterium | reverse complement strand
TGCCTGGCCGTGGCCAGACACGTGGCAGCATCCATCCGGTGATGCGTACCCTCGAGCGCATCGAGCAGCTATTCCGTTCGATCGGTTTTGAAGTGGCCGACGGCCCCGAGATCGAGACTGACTGGCACAACTTCACCGCGCTGAATACGCCCGAGAATCACCCGGCGCGTTCGATGCACGATACGTTTTACCTGCTCGATGAAGCGGGCAAGGTTCGCGAAGACGTGCTGTTGCGCACGCACACTAGCCCGGTGCAGATCCGCACCATGCTGGCCCATGCCGAGCAGTACAAGCATCTGGATCGCATGCCCGAGATTCGGATCATCTGTCCGGGGCGGGTTTATCGTGTCGATTCGGATGCAACGCACTCGCCGATGTTTCACCAGGTCGAAGGGCTCTGGGTGGGCGAGGATGTCAGTTTCGCCGATCTCAAGGGTGTGGTGGCCGATTTCCTGCGCCGCTTCTTCGAGAGCGACGATCTCAAGGTGCGTTTCCGCCCGTCCTTCTTCCCATTCACCGAACCGTCGGCCGAGATCGATGTCGCTTTCATGTCTGGTCCGATGGAAGGTCGCTGGCTCGAGATTGCCGGGTGCGGCATGGTGCATCCGAACGTCCTGCGTTTTGGTGGCATCGATCCCGAGAAATACACGGGTTTTGCCTTCGGCATGGGGCCGGATCGCCTGACCATGCTGCGTTATGGCATCAACGACCTGCGCCTGTTCTTCGACGGCGACCTGCGTTTCCTTACTCAATTCCAATAGGCCGCCATGCAATTCCCTGAATCCTGGCTGCGTGCCCTTGTCAATCCGCCACTCTCGACCGAGGAGTTGTGCCATCTGCTGACGATGGCCGGACTCGAAGTCGAGGAATGCCGTCCCGCCAGCGCCGACTTTTCCAATGTCGTCGTGGCGCGCGTGCTCTCCGTCGAGAAACATCCCGATGCCGACAAGCTGAAACTGTGCAAGGTTGATACAGGCGAGCATGGCATCCTGCAAATTGTCTGCGGTGCGCCGAATGTTGCGGCTGACATGGTTGTGCCTTGTGCTTTGGTGGGTGCGAAGTTGCCGGGCATCGAGATCAAGAAGGCCAAGGTTCGCGGCGTCGAGAGCTTCGGCATGTTGTGTTCGGCGCGCGAACTTGGCATGTCCGAAGATCACGGTGGTCTGCTGCCCCTGCCCAGTAATGCGCCTATCGGCCAGAACATTCGCGCCTACCTTAATCTTGACGACAACCTGATCACGCTCAAGCTCACGCCGAATCGTGCCGACTGTCTGTCGCTGGTGGGCATTGCGCGCGAGGTGGCTGCCCTTACCGGCGTACCGCTGCAGATTCCCGAGGTTGCGCCGGTTGCGCCTGTGCTTCAGGATACGCGCGGGGTTGTGCTCGATGCGCCCGCCGCCTGTCCGCGTTACTGCGGTCGTATCGTGCGTGGTGTCAATGCCCGTGCCACCACGCCCGACTGGATCAAGCAGCGCATCGAGCGTTGTGGCGTGCGCCCCATCTCGGCACTGGTCGATGTCACCAACTATGTGATGCTCGAACTCGGTCAGCCACTGCACGCTTTTGATGATGCGCAGTTGCAAGGCAGCATCCATGTGCGCTATCCGCAAGATGGTGAACAGATCTTGCTGCTGAATGAGCAGACTATTACCCCGACGGCTGATACGGCGCTCATCGCCGATGAAGGCAAGGCTTTGGCGCTGGCCGGCATTATGGGTGGCGAACATTCAGGCATTGCCGATAGCACCACCGATTTGTTCCTCGAAAGTGCCTTCTTCTCACCAGATGCCATCGCCGGCAAGGCCCGCGCCTTGGGCTTCAGTTCCGATGCATCCTACCGTTACGAGCGCGGTGTCGATTTTGAATTGCAGCGTACCGCGATCGAGCATGCGACGCAGTTGATCATCGACATCTGTGGCGGCATGCCGGGCCCCGTGGTCGAGGCAGTGGCTGCCGACAAACTGCCGATGCGTGCTCCGGTGCATCTACGCATGGCGCGTGTCGCGAAGGTGCTGGGCATTGCCTTGTCATTCGAACAGATCGAGAAGCTCATTGCCGGCCTTGGGTTTGCCTACACGCGCACGGCAGATGAACTTGTCGTTACGCCGCCCGCCTATCGTTTCGATATTGCCATCGAAGAAGACCTGATCGAAGAAATTGCACGACTGCACGGTTACGACAATATTCCCGCACCACCACCGACGGCGCGCCTCGAAATGCTGCCGCTGCCCGAGGCCTCGCGTGGCACGATGCAAGTGCGCCATCTGCTGGCCGAGCGCGGTTACCACGAGGTCGTCAATTACAGTTTCGTCGAAGCCGGTTGGGAGTCTGATTTTGCCAACAACGCGAGTCCCGTTCGACTCGCGAATCCCATCGCCAGCCAGATGGGGGTGATGCGTACCACGCTGATCGGCGGCTTGGTCGGCGCACTGTTGGGCAACCTCAAGCGGCAGGCTGATCGCGTGCGCCTGTTCGAATTGGGCCGTTGTTTTTTGCCTGATACAGCCGGCAGCACTGGGACTGGCTACACTCAGCCGATGCGCGTTGCTGCGCTGGTGGCAGGACCTGCCCAACCAGAGCAGTGGGGCGTACCGACCCGGTCGGCTGACTTTTACGACGTCAAGGGTGATCTTGAGGCAGTCTTTGCACCGCGCAGCCTGCGTTTCGAGCGCACCAACCATCCCGCGCTACACCCCGGTCGATCCGCCAGTGTGCTGCTTGATGATGGGATCATCGGTGTAATCGGTGAAATTCATCCGCGCTGGCAGCAGAAATACGAACTGGCGGCACCTGCCATCGTGTTCGAAATAGATTTGGCACCGTTGCTCACCGCCGTGATGCCAACCTATCAGGAGCGTTCGCGTTTCCCTGCGGTTGTTCGCGATATTGCATTGCTCCTGCCCCAGCACTGCGAGGTGCAGGCTTTGCAGGACGCACTTCGCGAGTCGTCGCCGATGTATGTACAGGAAATTCGACTATTCGATGTCTATCAGGGCAAGGGCATCGCGCCGGAGACTAAAAGTCTTGCCTTCCGCGTAACGATGCAAGATACTCACAAAACTCTGGCGGACAGCGATGCTGATGCGGCGGTGGCACAGTTGGTAAAAACGGCGACCGAGCATTTTGGCGCTGTTCTGCGCGGATAAGGATATGCACAACATGACAATGACAAAAGCCGAGTTGTCGGATCTTCTCTTTGAAAAAGTCGGGCTGAACAAACGTGAGGCCAAAGATATGGTCGAAGCCTTTTTCGAAGAGGTACGAACTGCGCTCGAGGTGGGCGACAGCGTCAAACTTTCCGGTTTCGGCAATTTCCAATTGCGCGACAAACCGCAACGTCCTGGGCGCAACCCGAAAACCGGGGAAGAAATCCCCATTACCGCGCGTCGGGTGGTTACTTTCCACGCCAGCCACAAACTCAAGTCAACCGTAGAGGCTACGGCACATGACGGCATCCAGCCAGGATAAGGTCGATCTGCCGCCGATCCCCGCCAAGCGTTATTTTACGATTGGTGAGGTGAGTGAGTTATGCGGCGTCAGGCCCCATGTGCTGCGCTACTGGGAGCAGGAGTTCACCCAGCTGAAACCGGTGAAACGCCGTGGCAATCGTCGCTATTATCAACATCACGAAGTCCTACTGGTCCGGCGGATTCGCCAATTACTCTACGAAGAGGGCTTCACGATCAGTGGTGCGCGCAATCGTCTCGATGAACCGGCCAGTAAAGTGGCTACAGCATCAGCGCAGGCTGCAGCCCAGTCAGACAGCGGGTTTTCTTTGCGTGCAGAGCTGCTGGGCATCATCGAGTTGCTGCGAGTATAAGCAAAAGGCTCTGCTATAATCCGCACCTTGTCGGGGTGTGGCGCAGCCTGGTAGCGCACTTGCATGGGGTGCAAGGGGTCCCGAGTTCGAATCCCGGCACCCCGACCAGTAATACCAAAAGGGCTTAGTGATTTCTCACTAAGCCCTTTTTTCTTGTCGGGTGCTTATTCGTAGCGAACGTCGAGAATCTCATATTCGCGACGGCCACCGGGCGTCTGTACTTCGACGACATCACCGGAAAATTTGGTGATCAGGGCGCGTGCGACGGGCGAGTTGAGCGAAATCTTGCCCTGTTTGAGATCGGCCTCGTCATCGCCGACGATTTGGTAGGTCACAGTCTGATCTGCATCGAGATCTTCCAGATCGACAGTAGAGCCGAAGACGACACGGCCGTCAGCGTCCAATGCGCGCGGGTCAATGATCTGGGCGTTGCCCAGCTTGCCCTCAACCTCCTGGATGCGGCCTTCGACGAAGCCCTGGCGTTCCTTGGCGGCGTCGTATTCGGCGTTTTCAGAGAGGTCGCCATGAGAGCGCGCCTCGGCGATGGCGGCTATTACCGAGGGACGTTCGACAGTTTTCAGGCGCTGCAACTCTGTCCTGAGCAGCTCGGCGCCGCGTAGCGTAATGGGCACCTTGCTCATGCGTTTTTCTCGACTTTCAGCTCGGCGTGTAGTTGTTGGATCGAATAGGTTTCGAGGCCGGAATGGCGCATGCCGATGCAGGCTGCGCGGGCGCCTTCCACCGTCGTAAACAATGTCACTTTTTGCGACAGTGCCGAAGTACGGATCGAACGTGAATCCTGGATGGCCGCACGTTTTTCGTCGACTGTATTGACGATCAGAACGATCTCGTTGTTCTTGATCATGTCGACAATGTGGGGGCGGCCTTCATTGACTTTATTGACGGGTGTCACCGGAATCCCGGCCTCATTGATGGTCGTTGCCGTGCCGCGCGTCGCCAGTACGGTAAAGCCTAGCTCATGCAGCAAGCGTGCTACTTCGACTGCCTTGGTCTTGTCGGCTGACTTCACGGTAATCAGTGCGCGGCCGGCTGCTGGCAGCTTGGTGCTCGCGGCAATTTGTGACTTGACGAAAGCTTCACCGAAGGTGCGCCCAACGCCCATGACCTCGCCGGTCGATTTCATTTCCGGTCCAAGTAGCGTGTCGACGCCGGGGAACTTGGCGAAGGGGAACACCGCCTCCTTGACCGAGTAGTAAGGTGGAATTATCTCTGCCGTTACTCCCTGATCGGCGAGGCTGCGGCCGGCCATACAGCGTGCAGCGATCTTAGCCAGCGGGAGGCTGGTCGCCTTTGATACGAAAGGTACGGTACGCGAAGCGCGTGGATTAACTTCAAGGACATACACTACGCTGTTCGCGCCACGTCCTTGAATGGCAAATTGCACATTCATCAGGCCGACGACATTGAGACCCTTCGCCATCATCTCGGTTTGACGGCGCAGTTCGTCCTGCACCTCATCGCACAGGGAGAACGGGGGCAGCGAACAGGCTGAATCGCCTGAATGTACGCCAGCCTGCTCAATGTGCTCCATGATGCCGCCGATGATGACCTGTTTGCCGTCGCACAGCGCATCGACGTCGACTTCGGTTGCATCATTAAGGAAACGGTCGAGCAACACCGGTGAATCGTTCGAGACCTTGATCGCATCGCGCATGTAACGCTCAAGGTCTTTTTGCTCGTGCACGATTTCCATGGCGCGGCCGCCGAGGACATAACTCGGTCGGACCACCAGCGGGTAGCCAATTTCTGCGGCGAGGCGAATGGCGTCGGCCTCAGTGCGGGCAGTGCGGTTGGGTGGTTGCTTGAGGCCGAGGTCTTGCAACAGTTTCTGGAAACGCTCACGGTCTTCGGCGGCGTCGATCATGTCGGGTGAGGTGCCGATGATCGGTACGCCATTGGCCTCGAGTTCGCGTGCGCGCTTCAGCGGGGTCTGGCCGCCGAACTGGACGATGACCCCAACTGGTTTTTCCACTGCAACGATCTCGAGGATATCTTCCAACGTTAGCGGTTCGAAGTAGAGACGATCCGAGGTGTCGTAATCAGTCGACACGGTCTCGGGGTTGCAGTTGACCATGATGGTCTCGTAACCATCCTCGCGCATTGCCAGCGCCGCATGCACGCAGCAGTAGTCGAACTCGATACCTTGGCCGATGCGGTTTGGACCGCCGCCGAGCACCATGATCTTCTTCTTGTCAGTCGGCCGCGACTCGCACTCTTCCTCGTAGGTCGAATACATGTAGGCGGTTGACGTGGCGAATTCGGCGGCGCATGTATCGACGCGCTTGAATACGGGACGCACCCCCAGCTTATGTCTAAGTTCTCTAACTGCCGTCTCGCCAGCGCCGACTTTTGTGCCGATGCGACGGTCTGAAAAACCTTTGCGTTTCAAGCCGCGCAGGGTGTCGGTATCGAGGCTATCCAGTTTTTGTGTCGCCAGCCAGTCTTCGGTCTTGACGATATCTTCGATTTGCACGAGGAACCACGGGTCGATTTTGGTCAGGTTGAAGACATCCTGCATCGAATAGCCGGAACGGAAAGCCTGGCCGATAAACCACATGCGTTGTGCACCGGGATTTGCCAGTTCGTGCTCGATCTGTTCGCGGTCGGCTTCGATTTCGTCGAGGCCATAAACGCTGACCTCGAGACCGCGCAGAGCCTTTTGCAACGACTCCTGGAAACTGCGACCGATGGCCATTACCTCGCCGACCGATTTCATCTGCGTGGTCAGGCGGCTGTCGGCCTGCGGGAATTTTTCGAAGGCGAAGCGCGGTACCTTGGTGACGACATAGTCTATGGATGGTTCGAAGGAGGCCGGGGTCGCACCACCCGTGATGTCGTTCTTCAGTTCGTCCAGCGTATAGCCGACCGCCAGTTTCGCCGCCACCTTGGCGATGGGAAAGCCGGTGGCCTTCGATGCCAGCGCTGAAGAACGCGATACGCGCGGGTTCATCTCGATGACGATCATGCGGCCGTCGTCGGGATTGATCGAAAACTGGACGTTGGAACCACCCGTATCGACGCCGATCTCGCGCAGCACCGCGATGCTGGCGTTGCGCATGATCTGATATTCCTTGTCGGTCAGCGTTTGTGCTGGCGCGACGGTAATCGAGTCGCCGGTATGCACGCCCATCGGGTCGAGGTTTTCGATCGAACAGACGATGATGCAGTTGTCCTTGTGGTCGCGCACCACTTCCATTTCGAATTCTTTCCAGCCGAGCAGGGACTCTTCAATGAGCAGTTCCCGCGTCGGCGAGGCTTCGAGGCCGCGCTTGCAGATCTCGACGAACTCTTCCTGGTTGTAGGCAATGCCGCCGCCCGAGCCACCCATGGTGAAAGAGGGCCGGATGATGGTGGGGAAGCCCATCACGCTCTGAACCTGCTGAGCCTCTTCCATGCTGTGGGCGATGCCGGAACGTGCGCTGCCCAGACCGATTCGCGTCATCGCCTGCTTGAATTTCTCGCGATCCTCGGCCTTGTCGATGGCTTCGCGCGAGGCGCCAATCATCTCGACGCCGTACTTTTCTAGGACACCGTGTTTTGCCAAATCAAGCGCGCAGTTCAGCGCCGTCTGCCCGCCCATGGTCGGCAAGATCGCGTCGGGACGTTCCTTGGCGATGATGTTTTCCAGCACTTGCCAGGTGATCGGTTCGATGTAAGTCACGTCCGCCATGTCCGGATCGGTCATGATCGTAGCCGGATTTGAATTGACCAGGATGACCTTGTAACCCTCTTCGCGCAGCGCCTTGCAGGCCTGTGCGCCGGAATAGTCGAACTCGCAAGCCTGGCCGATGATGATCGGGCCGGCACCGATGATGAGGATGCGGTGGATGTCAGTTCTTTTTGGCATGTTCCATCATCCCGATGAAGCGATCGAAGAGATAGGCCACGTCGTGCGGGCCCGGGCTTGCCTCGGGGTGGCCCTGGAAACACAGTGCCGGGCGGTCGGTCCAGGCTAATCCTTGCAGGCTGCCGTCGAACAGCGACACGTGCGTGACTTTCACGTTGGCCGGCAGTGTGGTTGGATCGACCGCGAAGCCGTGATTCTGGCTGGTGATCATCACCCGTCCCGATTCGAGATCTTTCACCGGGTGGTTGGCACCGTGGTGGCCGAATTTCATCTTGAGTGTCTTGCCACCGGCGGCCAGTCCCATTAATTGATGGCCAAGGCAGATGCCGAAGGCCGGTAGTTTCGTGTCGAGCAGTGTGCGAATGGCGCTAATCGCGTAGTCGCAGGGCTCGGGATCGCCGGGGCCATTGGAGAGGAAGACACCGTCGGGCTTCAGCGCCAGTACCGCGCTGGCCGGGGTTTGCGCTGGTACGACGGTAATTTTGCATCCGCGCGAGGCAAGCATGCGCAAAATGTTGCGCTTGACGCCGAAATCGTAGGCCACGACATGAAACCGGTCTTGCGCTGGTGTCGTATATCCCGCACCGAGTTTCCATTCGCCCTCGGTCCAGGCGTAGGGCTTGTCGACCGTGACGATCTTGGCGAGATCCATGCCGGCCAGGCCAGGAAAAGTGCGTGCCTGGGCAATGGCCGCATCGGCATCAAGATTGTCGCCGGTCACCAGGCAACCGGCCTGCGCACCTTTTTCACGCAGGATCCGTGTCAATTTGCGCGTGTCGATATCGGCGATACCAACGACATTTTCGCTGCACAGATAGTCGGACAGGGTTTGTTCGGAACGAAAATTCGAGGCGAGCATCGGCAAGTCGCGGATCACCAGTCCGGCGGCGTAGATGCGGCCGGCTTCACAATCTTCACGATTGATGCCGGTGTTGCCGATGTGCGGATAAGTCAGCGTAACGATTTGCCGGGTATAGGAGGGGTCGGTGAGGATCTCCTGATAGCCGGTCATGGCGGTATTGAACACCACCTCGCCAATGCTGGCACCGGTGGCACCGACGCCTTTTCCCCGAAAAACAGTACCGTCGGCGAGGGCAAGCAGTGCAGGCGGAAAAACGGGCAAGATCGGACTCCTGAGCGGTAGTTTATGCTGCTGCCGACCCCCAGATCAGGACCGTCGGCCAAACCGCGCCATTGTAGCCGATCAACGTAGCCCGAGCACGTCCTGCATGTCGAAAAGACCGTTGGTCTTTTCTCGCAAAAAGCGCGCCGCCCGCAGCGAGCCCAGTGCGTAAGGCATGCGGCTGGCGGCCTTGTGGGTGATTTCGACGCGTTCGCCGGTGCCGGCGAAAAGCACCGTGTGGTCGCCGACAATGTCGCCGCCACGCACAGTCGCGAAGCCGATCTGCGGTGCCGGGCGTTCTCCTGTATGTCCTTCGCGGCCATACACCGCGCACTCCGCCAAGTTGCGGCCCAGCGCGGCGGCCACCACTTCACCCATGCGCAGTGCAGTACCCGAGGGGGCATCGATCTTGTGGCGATGATGAGCCTCGACGATCTCGACGTCGTAAGCTTCGTTAAGGATGCGCGCTGCAACGTCGAGCAACTTGAACACCACATTCACGCCCACGGCCATGTTGGGCGCAAAAACGAGAGGAATATCGCGTGCAAAGGCCTCGATCTGCTTTTTTTGCTCGAGAGAGAAGCCTGTCGTGCCGATGACCGCGTGAACACCATGACGTCGGCAGACTTCCAGGTGGCGCAAGCTTCCTTCGGGGCGGGTGAAGTCGATCAGGCAGTCGGCCAGCGCCAGCGCGGCCTCGACATCGTCCGTGATTTTGACGCCGCAGGAGGCGCCCACCAGTTCCCCGGCATCCTTGCCGAGAAAGGCGCTGCCCGGCATGTCCAGTGCTGCTGCCAGTTCGGCATCAGGTGCCTGCAACACGGCCTCGATCAGCATGCGGCCCATGCGGCCGCCCGCGCCGACGATGGCGCAACGAATCTTTTGCATTCTCAGTCTTTCCTCAGTCTTTATTTTGTCCCGACGGCACGTCGATTACGCGCGCGGCGGATGTTGGTGCTGCTGCGGCAGCAGCTCTGGTTTCCTCGGTTTCGGCGATGACATCGCCAGCGACGCGAACCAGTTTTCCCTCCTCGAAAAAAACCACCAATCGGCGCAACTGGACTTCGCCACGTCCGGGCTGGAAACGATAAACGTAATCCCAGCGGTCGGCATGGAAAATGTCAGTCACCAGCGGGGTGCCGAGGGCAAAGCGCACCTGATCACGGCTCATGCCCGGTTTCAACCGGGCCACCATGTCCTGCGTGACGTAGTTGCCCTGGCGTACATCGATGCGGTGGGGGGACAAGAGAGATGTTACATCCGGTACGCTGGAGCAACCTGCAAGCAACAGCAGGCCTAACAGGGTAGCGTGAGTGGCAACTTGATGCGGGGTGCGCGACAGCATATCGGGAACCGGTGATTGAAGGCGGGAAGTCATTTTTAGCTTGAAAACTATATCATACGGCCCTTGATTTCTCCGTCTGCCTGCTTCCCCATCTCGGCACCATGCCCAATCCTGCTGAACTCAAGAGCATCGGTCTCAAGGCCACCATGCCGCGCATGGCCATCCTTGACCTGTTCCGCAAGTCGTCGACGCGCCATCTTGCTGCCGAAGATGTATATCGGCAATTGCTGGCAGAACATACCGACATCGGCTTGGCCACGGTCTATCGCGTGCTCACCCAGTTCGAACAGGCCGGGCTTCTGGAGCGGCACCATTTTGAATCGGGCAAGGCGGTTTTCGAGCTCAAGGATGGCAAACACCATGACCATCTGGTCTGCCTGCAATGCGGCCGCGTCGAGGAATTCAACGATCCGGAAATTGAACGGCGACAGGTCAAGGTGGCCAGTGAGCGTGGCTTCACCGTCGTCGAGCACGCACTCTATTTATATGCGGATTGCCTGAAAAGCGACTGTCCGCATCGACCGTCGCAAGACGATTGACTATTAGCCGTCCCGAACTGCTGCTGTATCCCCCGCTGACTGGAAAGGCCTGAAATAGACAGGCAAAGCGCCCCTGAAGGGTGTTACTCCGATTGGAGTGCCCCCTAAAATTGCGCAACAGAAAGATTTAAAAAGACTTAACAGGGGAATCGCAATGAATAATTTATCCATCAGTCAGCGCATGCTCATCCTCATGGCCGTGGGCGGTCTGTTGATGCTGACTATTGCCGGCATCGCCTGGCGCAACGAGAGCGATGCCGTCAATGCGCTCAAAAGCGTCTATGAAGATCGCACCGTACCCCTGAGAGATCTCGGCAAAATCAGCGAACTGCTCGATGAGAACACGAGGGAACTGTTGCTGTCCCTGCAGCACGATCCGCGTTCCCCGCTTGCCTCAGCACATGATCACCCGATCGATCTGCACATGGAACGTTTCGCCAAGCGCCGCGCCGAGGTCAATACGCTGTGGGACAAGTACATGGCCACTTACCTTACCGAGGAGGAGAAGCGTCTCGCAGCTGATTTCGCAGCCAAACGCAAACTTTGGGTAGATAAGGCGCAAGGCTTGCTGGAGCGTATCAAGGGTGGCGACTATTCGCCCGAACTGATGAAAGAGGTGCTGGCGGCGTTGAATAACGAAAATAAAGTGATGGGCGATGCCCACGATGCGCTGATCGACTATCAGGCGCAGGTTGCCAAGGAAATCTACGAGCACGAATATGCCACCCACCAGACCGGCACGATCATTTTTGTCCTCATCATTCTCGGTGGCATGGCTGCCGCCGGGGCGTTTGCCTGGTACCTGACGCGTTCCATCACCGAGCCGATCCATGCTTCGGTGGAGATCGCTGAAGCCATTGCCAATGGCGACCTGACTCATGCGGTGCCCAAAGGTGGCAGCAATGAGGCCGGTCGTTTGCTCACCGCTTTTGCCCGCATGCAGGATGGTTTGCGCACCATGGTCAGCAGCTCGCAGAAGAGCGCGCAGGAGTTGTCGCGCGCTGCCGAAGATCTCAAGGCGGCGGCCCGACAGTCGTCCAGTGCCTCGGATGCGCAGAGCGAAGCTGCCGCAGGCATGGCTGCGTCGGTAGAGGAGATGTCGGTGTCGATCGATCAGGTGCGCGACCACGCGCGCGATGCTCGTGGTGTCGCCGCCACTGCCGGTGAGGAGTCGCGCACCGGTGGGCAAGTGGTGCACTCCAGCGCTGACGAGATGCGCCAGGTGGCGACGGCAGTCAACGAAGCCGCCGGCACGATTCGCGAACTCGAAAATTATTCGAACGAAATTTCCGCCATCATCAACGTCATCCGCGAAGTGGCCGACCAGACCAATCTGCTGGCCTTGAACGCCGCCATCGAGGCGGCGCGTGCAGGTGAGCAGGGGCGAGGCTTTGCCGTGGTTGCTGACGAGGTGCGCAAGCTTGCCGAGCGCACTTCCGAATCGACTCATACCATCGCCACGGTGATCGACAAGGTGCAGGCTGGCGCACGCCGTGCCGCGCAGGAAATCGAAAGCGGTGTCGCCCGCGTCAATGGGGGCGTCAACCTGGCCCACCAGGCCGGCGACTCGATTACCGGCATTCAGGCCGGGGCCGAGCGCGTCGTCAATGCCGTCGCCGATATTGGCAGTGCGCTCGACGAACAGGCCGCCGCCGCGCAGGAAATCGCTCGCGGCGTCGAACGCATTGCCAGCATGTCGGAAGAAAACAGCGCCAGCGTGCGCCAGACCTCTTCCGCTGCCGAGCGTCTGCATGACCTCGCCGCCGAACTTGAACGTTCAGTATCACGTTTCCACGTTTGATCTGACTCGGATCAAGGCCATGCCTGCCGGCGTGGCCTAAGCTTGCGCCCCATGGATCTCGATACTGCACCACGCGCATGACCCGCCACGCACTCTGGCTCGTCGGGTTTCGCCCATTTTTCGCACTCGCCTGTTTGGCGGGGGCGACCCTGCCACTTTGGTGGGTATTGGTCTATACGGGTGCCGTCCCGCCAGCGCCGACTTTTGTCGCTGCCCCCTTGCAATGGCATGCCCACGAAATGTTTTATGGCTTCGGCTGGGCGGCGCTGGGGGGCTTTCTGCTCACGGCATCGAAAAATTGGAGCGGTGTGCGCGGCTGGCATGGCGGTGCGCTGGTCTTTCTCGCGGCCGCCTGGCTGCTCGATCGCGTCGCCATGAGCTTTGGTGCCGGTTGGCCACCCGCCCTGTTCTGGCTGGCCAGTGCGCTGTTTCAGACCGCCATTGTCGCCATGCTGTTGTGGACACTGGTGTATCAGCGGGTGCGCGGCGTCAGTAGTGACAACTATTTCTTCTGGATCATCCTGCCACTGTTTTTGCCCGCCAAACTGCTTATCGTGCAGGGTGACTACTACATCCTCGGCTGGAGCATGACCCTCGCATTGTTTCGCGTGGCCTTCCTCCTCATGCTCGAACGCACGCAAGTGCAATTCATGCGCTTCGCCTTTCGGGTCGATATCCTGCGCGACCCGCGTCTCGATCTGGCCATCAAATGGCTGGCCGTCATTCTGGTTTTTGGACAGTGGCTGCCCGCCGGGTTGACCGGCATGCTCGAGTTTGCGCTGGCGTTGTTGCTGCTCGCCCGTTTCGCCTACTGGCACCCACTCAAAGCCCTCTCGCGGCTCGACATCGGCATCATGTACCTGGGTTATCTGGCTATCGTCGGGCAACTCATCATTGCCGGCATTGGCCACTTCCTCGAATTGCCCTGGGTGGGCAGTGTGTCGGTGCATGTGTTTACCGTCGGCGTCATGGGACTCATCCTGCCGGCGATGATCGTGCGCATCTCCAAGGGGCACACCGGACGCGAAGTCGTGTTCACGACCGCAGACAAGGTGGCGTTGTGGATCATGATCGCGGGCTTCATCGTTCGCATCGTCGCGCCGCAGTTCTATCCCGCCAGCTACAACATGTGGCTTCATCTGGCGGCCACCTGCTGGTTCCTCGCCTTTGGCCTGCTGGCTTGGCGTTTCATCCCCATGCTGCTTGCCCCCAGGGTGGATGGCAAAGCGCACTGAGGCGTAGTGGTGGATGTAGCACGCCGCCCCCATTTCTCATTGCCCGATGATTTTCGTGGTGTACCCCAATGAAATTACCCGCTCGTCGTACCTTGTCCCTCGCCGCCTTCGGCCTGATTTTTCTGGTGGGCTTCGGCTGGGTCGTCGCCACGCAGGGGCCGCTGGCAGCCGTCAAGGTGACGACAGCCAACGCCGGGGAGGCGACACTTGAGCGCACCTTGTTCGGGATCGGTACAGTCGAGGCGCGCCGCGCCTACGCCATCGGCCCAACGGTGGCTGGGCGGGTCGCGCGCGTGCTGGTCGATCAGGGTGATAGCGTCAAGGCCGGCCAGTTGCTTGCCGAGATGGATCCGGTCGATCTCGAATCACGCCAGTCGGCCAGTGGCGCCAGTGCCGCGCGGGCCGGGCAACTCGTGGCGGCGGCGCAAGCAGCGCTGGCCGAGACATCCAGCCGCGCACATCTGGCTCAAAACAGTGCTGCACGTTATGCCGATTTGCGGTTGAAGAACTTCGTCAGCCAGGAAGCGGCCGATGCCAAGGCGCACGAAGCGGCAGCTGCGCGTGCTGCACAGGATTCGGCTACGGCCGCATTGGCCGCCGCCAGAGATGAAACGCGTCGCGCCAGGTCCGATCTTGCCGGTCTGGGCCAGAGCCGTGCCCACCTGCGCCTAACCAGTCCAGTGGCTGGTGTCGTCAGCGCACGCTTGGCCGAGCCGGGCTCGACCGTGGTGGCCGGCCAGGCGGTATTGCAGGTGATCGATCCGGCTACGCTCTGGCTGCGCGTTCGCATCGACCAAGGCCGCTCCACGGGTTTGGCGGTCGATCTGCCCGCCCTCATCGCATTGCGTTCGCAACCCGGCCAAGCGCAGCCCGGCCGCGTGGCGCGCATCGATCTCGTCGGCGATGCGGTAACCGAGGAGCGCATTGCCAACGTGGTGTTTGACACGCCACCGGTCCAACTTGCCATCGGCGAACTGGCGGAAGTCACGTTGCTTCTGCCGCCTATCGACAAGGCGCTGAGCATTCCTGCCGCTGCACTTACCCGCCAGGGCAACATGCTGGGTGTGTGGCGGCTGCTGGTCGATGGTCGCGTGCAATTCGCCGCTGTGACCACGGGTATCACGTCTGCCAATGGCCAGGTGCAAGTCATGAGCGGCCTCGCGGCAGGCGACACAGTGATCGTGTACAGCAGCAAAACTATTACGCCGGATCTGCGCGTGAAGGTGGTCGATAGCCTCGTGAAGGCGCCACAATGATCAACCTCGCCGGCCGTGACATCCTGCACGGCTGGGGTAAATTCCTGTTCACCGGTATCGGTTTGGGCCTCTTGATTGGCGTCACGCTCTCGATGGGTGGGATTTATCGCGGCATGGTTGATGATGCGCAGGTGCTGATCGACAACAGCGGTGCCGACCTCTGGGTGGTGCAGCAGGGCACGCTGGGGCCGTATGCCGAACCCTCATCCATTCGCGACGACATTTGGCGCGGTATCGCAGGCATGCCGGGCGTGGCCGAGACCGGTAACGCGGCATATCTCACGATCCAGATGATGCACGCAGGCAAGGAAAGTCGCGTGATGATCGTCGGCATGGATGTCGACCGACCGGGGCGCCCCGGGGCACCGCCAAGCCTGATTGCCGGTCGACCGATCCGGCAAGCTCACTACGAAGCCGTTGCCGACGAGCGGACGGGCCTCAGGCTTGGCGAGCGCGTGCGCCTGCGTCGCCACGAATACACGGTGGTTGGCCTGACGCGCCGCATGGTGTCGTCCTCTGGTGACCCGATGATTTTCGTCTCGCTCAAGGACGCGCAGGAAATCCAGTTTCTCAAGGACAACGACGCGCTGGTGAATGAGCGCGTACGCACCGCCGCCAATCCGGCGTTCAACCGTCCCGGTGTGCCCGGCCTGCTCGAAGCCGCGCAAGCCAGCGCCACGCAAAGCCGCAACGTCAATGCCGTGCTGGTGCGCCTCGCGCCCGGTGCCGATGCGGAGGCCGTCGCCGGCGAAATTCGGCGCTGGAAGCGTCTCACCGCCTATACGCGCACGCAGATGGAAGACATCCTCGTTGCCAAATTGATTGCCACCTCAGCCAAACAGATCGGCATGTTTCTCGTCATTCTCTCGGTGGTCACCGCCGCGATCGTCGCCTTCATCATCTACACCATGACCATGGCCAAGGTGCGCGAGATCGCCGTGCTGAAGCTGATCGGCGCACAGAACCGCACCATCGCCGGCATGATCCTGCAACAGGCGCTCAGCCTCGGGTTGATCGGCTTTCTGGTTGGCCGTGTCGCCGCCGGTCTGTGGGCACCCTATTTTCCGAAATATGTACTGCTCATGCCGTCGGATTCGCTGCGCGGTTTTTTCGTCATCATGGCGATCTGCGCGCTGGCGAGTGTCGTTGCCATTCGCGCCGCACTCGCCATCGACCCGGCGGAGGCCATTGGTGGATAACCAGCAACCTGCCATCCGGCTCACCGGATTGAAAAAACGCTACGGCGCCGGCGATGCCGCTGTCGATGCGCTGAAGGGTGTCGACATGACCATCTGGCCCGGCGAAGTGGTTGGCCTGGTTGGCCCCAGCGGTTCAGGCAAAAGCACGCTGC
>CAJBAP010000138.1 GCA_903950295.1 uncultured Rhodocyclaceae bacterium | reverse complement strand
GCCGTCTTGTTCTGGCTCTGGATCGCCCTGGCATACTTCAAGAAGCTCTATTGCGACGCGAACCTGCTGCAGTGTTTTTGACGGGCCGGCTGACTGCTCTTATAATTCGCGCCTCTTCATGGCCAGTTAGCTCAGTTGGTAGAGCAGCGGATTGAAAATCCGCGTGTCCTTGGTTCGATTCCGAGACTGGCCACCAGTTACAGCAAGGCCCCGCAGGTTTTATGACTTGCGGGGCTTTTTATATTTCGCTTCATGTAGGGGCTATCTAGGGTTTTCCGGTCAATGCAAACCGTCGTCCAAGATATCATCGATGCCTTTAAGCCTTGGTACTACCGGCTGGCACCATTCCTAGCGATGAGCCTGCTCGACGATCCCGCCATACTGGCGCTTGCGTTCTGCTAGGGTCCTTACATGCCGTTACTATCAATCACGCCGGCGACATACTTACCACGACCTCGGGAGGTAAAGTTCGGGTCGTACTACCTCCCATGAGCGAAGGTGCAACGCCTTCAATCTTCGGCCCCTGCGATATCCCCCTTTCGCGGGGGCTTTTTCTTGTATCAATGACATGCTTCCGGCAAGATTACTGATCATTCCGCTTACCCTCTTGTTCTCCGGGTGTTCCGTCATAGCCGTTGCCGATGCTGCCGTGAGCGTAGCTGCGACCACCGTCAAGGTCGGTGCAACCGTGATCGAAACTACCGTTGATGTTGCCGCTGCCGGTGTGAGAGCAGTACTTCCCAAAGAGGAAGAGAAGAACTAGACCTCGAGTTCGTCGGTCCGCTCGATCGCATCCCCCAAGTCACGTCCATCCTCACCGCCGACCAATGGCCGCAGCTTATGTCGATCGGTAACACACTCGTTGTAGTTACCACGGATCAGGTCGGTGCCATCCCAGACCTGGTGGAAGGATCTTCCCGTCGCCATCCTGATGTAATAGGTGTCTTCGCTGACCAGCTACATCGCCAGCTATACGGACATCGCCCACGACCTGCGCGATGCGGTCAGTCACTTCCGAGTCTAGGGGGGGCGATGCCGCTCGGAGCGGTTCGACCCCAAACCTGCCCTCCGATCCAATGTCGGGACAGGATCGCTTGCGACTGCCAAGGGTTTAAAGTAACTTACATGCGCATGATCTCGCTCACTCCTTCTCTCTGGCGTATCACGCTCTTGATTTTGGCCATCGCCCTGCCGACTGCAGCGACCGCCAACAACTGTCCGCCACAGATTCGTGTCGCCTATACCGACAGCGATCTGTCTCCTTATGTGTTGGGTGCGGGCTCCAGTTTGCAGGAACCCCCGGGGTTGTTTGTCAGCTGGGCGCGCAGCGCCCTGCGCAGGCTGGGTTGCATGGAGGTGGTGACTGAAAACCGCTTGCCATACAACCGCATTATCTCGAGCATGGAGGTTGGCACCATCGATATACGCGTGTCAGGCGTCTATCGCAGCCAGGTTGCCGAACTCATGCGATTTCCCACCCGCAATGGCACAGCCAATCGCCAGCTCGCGATCGCCGAAAGTTACACCAACCTCTACGTTCTCAAGGACGCCCCAGGGCTCATTTGGGATGGCAATCAACTGCGTTTCACTGGTGCCAACCCGGTTATCGGTACGGTACGCGGGCATTACACAGAAGCCACCATAAAGACCCGACAGTGGGCATATGACTCGGCACCCAGCTGGGAGTCCAATGCGCTCAAGCTTCTGTCCGGTCGGGTCGCCGCCATTGCTGGTCCCGACTCGGTCATCGATGAACTCCCGGGGCGCGACCGGATGCAGACCCTGCTCCCTCCCCTCCAACATGACCTGAATTTCGCCCCTGTCAGCCTGAAGTTCTTCGAGCAGTATCCGGACTTCACCTGGCGCTTTTGGCTTGAAATCTGCCGCGAATCACGCGCCACGTTCACGCGGTTGCCGCCCTGCACAACCATTTCAACGGAGCGACCTTGAATTCGTTATTGAAGTGTTTTGCCGATCAGCCTTGCTGAAGTAAATGGCACCCGCCGCCCGCCCATCCCTCATCGCCCGTCTGCGCCTGCGCTTGCAAGACAACTCGCTGCATATTTCGGTGCTGATCGGCCTTGTTGCTGCATTGGTCGTTTCCGGCATGATCGGCATGTTCCTCGAGTTTCGAACGGCCGAAGCCGATGCGCAATCGCGCTTGCAAACCGATCTGCGACGCACGGCCGATGTGCTGGCGGCCTCGCTGGTCAGCCCGCTGTGGGACCTTTCGGTACCGGCGGCCGAAGCCATTGTCCGCGCCACAGCCGACGATGTCCGCATCGTCTCGATTGTGGTGATAGACGCCCTCCGCAACAAGCCGTTTATCGAAGTCCATCGCATGACTGGCCCGCTGCAGGGGGCACAATCCGCCACGCGCAAGATCAAGCGGGCGGAGGAAGAGATCGGTAGCCTGACGGTAACGATGACCATCGCGCCCTATCTCGACATGGCCAAAGCCCGCACAATGACAACGCTGTATCAGGGCCTGGCCGTTCTGGCGACGGCGCTGCTGACCATCCTGTTTATCCTGCGCTACCAGTTGCTCAAGCCGATTCGTCAACTGACGCAGGATGCGCATCGCATCGCGGCACAAGACCTCACCACCCCCGTCACCACGCGCAGCAACAACGAAATCGGCCAGGTGGCCAATGCACTTGAATACATGCGCAGCCAACTCCTTACAGCCTTCGATGCCCAGCGTCAATCGGAGGCCGATCTGCGCAGCCATCAGGAACATCTGGAAAGCGTGGTGCAAGAGCGCACCACCGAACTTTCCGTCGCCAAAGAAGCCGCCGAATCTGCCAGCCTCGCCAAGAGCACATTCCTCGCCAACATGAGCCACGAAATCCGGACGCCGATGAACGGCATCATCGGCATGGCCCACATCCTGCGCCGCGAAGGTATATCGCCACAGCAGGCAAAACGCCTCGACACCATCGACGTCTCGGCCCAGCACCTGCTCTCGGTCATCAATGACGTTCTCGACCTCTCGAAGATCGAAGCCGGCAAGTTCACCCTGGAGGAAGCCCCGGTCGTCGTCAGCAGCCTGCTGGCCAATGTCAGCTCCATCCTCGCCGAGCGCGTCAAAGCCAAGGGCCTCCACCTGCTGATCGAAACCGGGCACCTGCCGCATCAACTCCTGGGAGACCCGACACGGCTACAACAGGCGCTGCTCAACTACGCCACCAACGCCGTCAAGTTTACCGAAACCGGCACGGTAACCCTGCGTGCGTTCATGCAGGAGGAAACCGCCGAATCGGTC
>CAJBAP010000137.1 GCA_903950295.1 uncultured Rhodocyclaceae bacterium | reverse complement strand
GCAGGTCACCGTTGTGGCGTATCCCACCGTGCTGGAGGTACATCCCCCGGTCACTCCGTTCAGACATTGCGCATTGCTTGGCGTGCAGTATCCGCTGACGGTAGACGTGCCTAAACTCAAGTTTCCTCCGGCATCGATACTACCGGTCACCGTGCCACCATTGCCAATCGTGACATTTCCAGCTGCGGTGATGTCACCCGATACCGAAGCAGAGTTGCCGCTGGTGAAATTCCCTCCGGCAACAAAGTTGATAGAGCTGACGATCGAATTCCCAATCGAAATATTGCCCCCCGCAGCGATCGTGACGGCGTTAGCATTACCGTTGATGTTGCTGTTATTGGCGATCGTGAAGTCGCCAGCGACCTGGAGCGTCATTGGCGAGCTGAAATTAATCGTGTCATTACTGCCGATGGTGACGCTGCCGGTACAACTGTAGGTAGTACCGGACAACAAGCTGCAATTGGCAAACGGCGCGCTCCACGTCGGAGTCATTGGCAAGTTATAGGTTGCCGCCGCAGACAATCCCGGAAGCATTGCCAAGATCAATAGGGGCCAGGCTCGCATAACGCGCTTAACGGGGACAGACCACACCTCCCTGCTGCGCAAAGGATTTGAATTCATGGCGTGACCCCCCGGCTCGCTATGTCTCACAGGTGAAAAGTCGGCGCTGGCGGGACGGCATAATGATGCTGTCAATACCGTTCCCTGAAATAGATGTAGGGGGCTTTGGGAGAACCGAATTTGATGCGGGCATTAGGGTACCTGTCGTAAGCCGTACCACACCAATTCCCCGCCAAATATGACAGGTTGGCACCAGTCGTGGTTGTCGGATTACCGGTCGTACCCCAAGGCAAACCCTCACACACCGTTGCCAGCGGTATCTGAGCGGGGCTGGCGCCTGCCCCCAAATCTAATGCCAGATCGAAGCTGCCGACAGCATTTGTTCTTGGAATGGTGATGAATCCCACTCCACCCGCTCCGGCAGAGAAAGACGTTATGGAGAAGGTAGCTGGAACGGGGCTGAGTGTTCCATTTCCTATGGCGATGTTGGCGGGCAAAATCGATGTGCATTTGTCAGACGTATTCGTTGCCCAGCGGCTGCTGTCCCAGTATTCGGCCCGATACTCGACCCGCGCTGGCAGCAGCTCGGAACCATAAGTATTCAGCAGGCGCAGGCGACCAAAAACTTCGCCAGTAGTCCCGATACGCCGGGCCGTACATCCGCTGCCACTACATGCACCAGATGTTGCTGCGTTCATATCCAAGGCAGGCAGGGTTAGCGGTGAAGTCACCTCGGTAATCACCGCACCATCGGCATCCATCATCTGGATACCGATGTCGAGTTGCCAGAACGGTCCACTGGCATTGGTGCGCGTCGCCGAACAGGTTGCAGCACTTGTAGTGTCTAGTGCGGCGAGGGTCGTCGGCCGACTGAAGATCGTATCGGTAGCCGGCACGGTATAGGTACCCGCAGACCAAACTGTTGCCGGCAAACCACTGATGCGCGCAGCCAGGTCGCAGCCCTGGTTTCCCGTTGTCTGGTCCTCGGCAACGAGTGTCGGTGCGGTGACGGGATAAACCAACGCCGCCGAATAGTTGCTGGTTTTGGCATTGGCACCATTGCGCGCCTCCAACTGGTAGGCAATATTTAGCCGCGGCTGCCCCATATAGCTGAAACTGAGGTTGGGCGCTATTCCAGTACAAAACTGCCCGGTAGCCCCGGACACCATGGCAAAATGATCGGGCACGAAACGGCCAAACCAGGACGAATTGGCCGTCAGGCCGAACAGGCAACCATACTTGCCGTTGGCGTCCTTGGTATTTGAGTAGCTTCCCGCCACACAATCTGCCTGAGCCCCTTGATCGACACCCGTCCAAGTATTGTCGTAAATACCCCGCGACGACGTCGTATTGGTCGCCGGGTCATAACCCAAGAAGCGGAAATTGCCAACCTCGCCGTAGGTAAAGCTCTCGCTCGCCGTCGATGCACTGGCAGCAGGGAAAATCACAGGAGAAATCGCGCCGACGGCCCAGCCAGCACCGTTGGCCTCCATGGCTGCTGCAGAGATCTGGGGGGTGGCAGCAGCACCTGCGTAATTAATGGCATTGGCTGTCACACTCATGGTGAAGGTATCACTGCCGGCCTTGATAACGGGCGTACCTGTCAGCCCCGTATTGGAGGCTGAAGAAACGGGACTTGAAAATTCCGTCGGGCGCACGACAAAGACATCAACCGAACATCCGGTGGCCGTCCCGTCTCTGACGCGGGCGAGCAAACGCGAGTAGGCCCCATCCACGGTGAAGTCTGCCGACTTCTTGAAGCCGGTATCGCCAGAGGTAAAGATCATCGTTTGCGTCGCCACCACCGGCTTGGAACAACCGGTACAGGCGACGGCGGTCGCATTGCACGAGGTAGCAGAGCCGCTGTCGTCGATCAATTCCACCGTCACGCTCTTGTTGCCCGAGATGGCGTAGGTTGTCTGAATGGCAGTGCTGGTGGCATTGAGAGCGGCAACATTCAGTTTGAACGGGGTACCGGCCAGCTTAGTGAAAATGTGCCCCTGCAACGCATTGTTGGTACCGCGAGCATAGGCCTCGTCAATGGCATTAAAGCCCCCCAAGGTTCCACCGCTAAGCGGCACCATCGACTGCGCACAGATTTTCAGACCGGCAATCTCATGAATATTGTTCGATCCACCGGTCGAACCGGTGAACGATATCTGCCAGTGAGCGGGCACCGCGCCTTGAGTAAAGCCGGCACTGGTTGCAGCCACACTCACATTGGGTACGCTGATCAGAGAGCTATAAGTGCCGGCACCCGAGGTATCACGATTGACAGCAATGGCCGTGACACCACTCGCTTCGTTACGAGCATCAACCACGATTTGGTAGCGATACCCCGGTGCCGGGGTGGTAGATGCCCGATTGTCGATGCCGAGGTTGGGCGCCACCGTAGTCAGGTCGGGCGTTCCGGCCAGCCAGCTATAGCCCGTTGAACCCGAACCGGAACCCCGCACGCCAACAGATTGGCGGATGAATCCTGTGCCACCCAGACGGCCCTCGGTTGGATTCTGGTAGTTGCCATACTCGTCGAGCGCGACACCAATCCAGCCACCGGCAAAACCGACGACACCCGTGCGCTGCGCATAGCCGAGGGAGCCGCCAAATGCACCCGGTTGGGCCGGAATCGAGTAATCAGAGAGGGTAATGGCAATGCCGTCGGCACCAGGATTGCTACCTCGGTAGGCGTAATGCAAGAACTCGACCGAAATGTAATTGCCCGCAGCGGGAAAAATCCCCGGCACTGTCGCCGCCTTGGCATTGTTGCCGGTATTCTCTGTAAGCCGCATGTACCCAGTAGTAACAATGCGTGGAACGATGCCCGTGGTGTCGCTCGTAGTGGCAACCCAGTTGCCCCCAAAAATAGTGGATGGATTCAAAGTGCCACCCGTGAAATTGTCGCATTGGCAAGTCACGGTAACACCCGACGGAATGTTGGAAGGCGGCGGGCACGGGTTTGGTGTTACCGAATACACATCCCCAGTGAAATTTCCATTATCTACACCTGCACCTCCCAAAGGGTTACCTGCCGCATCAATGATCGAGTCGTTATCGATGAGGTTCAGCCCCATGGTGCCTGTTCCAGAACCGGTACTCGCCGTCACCACCCAGTTAATCCCCGCCCCTGATACGCTCATGATCCCTGTTGAGGTCAGGCCACCCGTCTCGATCAAGGAAAAGTCGGCGTCATTCACCCCGCTGACCGCCTCGCTAAAGGTCACATTCCAAGAAACACTGAGCAAACTGGTTGGGCTTGTGTTGACGCGCGTAATCGACGCAACCGAGGGGGAGGTATTGTCGATCGTGTAGGTTTGGCCGGTAAAGTTTCCATTTCCTGCTCCGGGACCACCCAATGAGGTTCCCCCGGTGTTGATCGTATCGTCATCGACCAAATTCAATCCAAGAGTACCGCCGCCACTCCCGGTATTCGCTGTGACAGTCCACGTGGTGCCACTTCCGCTGACTGTCGGATTGATCGTTGCACCCGATACACCACCACCCTGCACCAAGGTGAAATCTGCCGCATTGACACCCGTAACGCTGGCGCTGAAAACCACTGTCCAGGAAACCGAGACATTTGGCCGGGCTGGACTGGCGCTTGCCCGGTTAATCGAGGACACCAGAGGTGGGACGACAATGGAATTGGGCAAGGTGTAAGTCGTGCTGGCATCCTGACTACATGCGTCATCTCTATAAGCAATGAAGGAAGCACTGTAAGTTCCCGGCGTTGCTGGTGCCGTTATGGAGAATGTTTCTGAGTAAGTCCCTGATGAATCGTGATCCGGCTCGAAGTTGTCTGTGCCGGATGTTGAACCTGTTGTGGACCATGAAGTGCAGCGCCAACGCTGCTGGTTGCCACTTCCATCAGTCGTAACATTTGCTACGGCAGTAATTGTTGCACCTGGTCCTACGATTACGCTGGAGGCGCCATTGAGTGTTACGGAATTGATTGTTCTTGCGGCATGGGCAAAGCCGGCGACCAGGAACAGCGCAATGAATACACCAACAACGGAGCCATACCGCGTTGTCCTGTTGCGCGCGAGAAGAAAACTCATGGCTAGTTGTTGCGTTCCGAGCAAATAACACGCTCAAAAGTCGGCGCTGGCAGGACGGCAGTAGTTCTCATGCCGAAATAAGGGGCCAGGTTCGAATATTTTTCCGCATGAAGTTCAATCCACCCAGTTTTCCAGCCGCAGACCAGTGACTCGGGAAAAATCCCGCTGGTTATTGGTCACCAGCGTGGCATCCAGGCTCAAGGCATGTGCGGCAATCATGGTATCCAGCGCACCAATGGTTTGGCCAAGTCGCTCAAGATCAGCACGCAACGTGCCATACGACCAGACGGCATTTTCGTCAAAAGGCATGATCTCCAGCGGGGCAAGAAACATTTCCAATGCGCTACGGTTACGCGCGGAAGCACTTTTGGCAACGCCGTAGGCAAGCTCTGCGGCAACCACGCTGGAAATGCCTACCTCACCGAGACGAAATTGATGAAAGTGGGCCAAAACCTGTGGGGGTTTGGCGTTAATGATGTAAATGCAGATGTTCGTATCCAGCAGGATCATGCCACGATCTCATCGCGTGCCTGCTGTTCCGGTTGTTCGCGGGTCAGCAAGAAACCCGGCTCAAAGCTGGCAAGTGCCGCCTCCAGCGTCGCCCAGGGATCGTCGATGGGCAGAAGCAATACGCCATTGCCGAAATGCCTGACACCCACCTCGGTTCCGGTCAAACGAAACTCCTTGGGCAGTCGCACTGCCTGGCTACGGCCGGATTGAAAAATGCGAGCGGTGTTCATGGAGGTCTCCAGCATCAATGATGGCTATCAATGATAGACATCACCGACAATAAAGCAACTGGGCAACAAGTTCGCTATGGCTCACAGGTGAAAAATCGGCGCTGATGAGGCTACTGCGCTACAAGGCGGTCGAGCAAAGAACGCTCTCCTCGCCGTAGCGGATGGCGGGACGGCAATATTCACGTCATGCATGCCATCACCTCGCCCATGCGCACCGTTCGCGCCGGTGCCCAGTCCGGATTGAAGCTGACGCCGGTCTGCATGAATCCCTTCGGAAACAACAGCACGACGGTCGAGCCAAGCAGGAAGCGCCCCATCTCGTCGCCCTGATCAAGGCGGATATCCTGATCCTCATAGCGCCAATCGCGGATTTTGCCGGGGCGAGGCGGGTTCACCACGCCATGCCAG
>CAJBAP010000136.1 GCA_903950295.1 uncultured Rhodocyclaceae bacterium | reverse complement strand
GAACAAAGACGCTGGCCAGCAGCCGCAACATTTTGGTGCCCTTCCCCTGAAAAGAGCGGCTAGTATGCGCCCTCATGCTTAAGCAAACCTTAACACTCCACTCTCACTGGTTCATGCAGCAAGGGGCTTGTCGATGCGCAGCTACAGACGTTGTTTCCATTGGTTTTCGTGGCTGTGCCTGATATTGCTGATAACGCCTGCGGGTGCGGCGACCAGCTTGAAAGTAGGCGGCACCGGCGCAGCCTATGCCATTCTTGAGAAGCTGATCGCCGAATATCACGGTACCGATCCATCTCGACAGGTCGAGATCGTGAAGCCGCCACTCGGCAGCAGCGCCGGTATCCGCGCCGTTTCCGCCGGCTTCCTTGACCTGGCGATCAGCGGTCGTCCACTGAAACCCGACGAGGCAACGACCCTCATGGCACGCGAACTGGCACGCTCACCGCTGGCCTTTGTCGTGAATGGCGCGGTAGGCAGGCAACAGATTGGCCGGCACGAACTGGCCGACATCTATTCCGGGAAAATGTCCCACTGGGAAGATGGCACGCCGCTGCGACTGGTCTTGCGCCCGGCCAGCGATGCCGATAACACCATCATCAAGATGATGGCGCCGGAAATGGATCGCGCAATCACAGAAGCCCTGGCACGACCGGGCATGGCGGTTGCCACACACGACATGGAAAACGCCGAGACATTGATGCGGGCCAAGGGGGTATTTGGCACGATAACCCTGTGCCAACTGCAGGCGCAGGGCCTCGCCCTCCAACCGCTGGCCCTCGACGGGACCATGCCCACGCTCAAGACAATGACAGCCGGCACCTATCCGCTCTACAAGCCGCTTATCCTGATCACACGCAGTGAGAGAACGGCTGCACTGGAACACTTCATGAAGTTTCTCTTTTCCACCAAGGCGCGCCAGATCATGCTGTCAAATGAATGCCAACCCAGCTAAGCCAGGATCGCCGCGCATGACCGAGAAAATCAGCCGCATCGAAATCTACCTCAACCGGGTAGCGATTGGCACCGCGCTGGTGGTCACGCTGCTACCGCCGGCCGGATACTTCCTGCTGGCAACGCGGCACCTGGAAGCCAGCCTCGAGGTTGAAGCACGCGCCATAGCTTCCATCGTCAACAACTACATCGCGCGTAACCCGGGCTCATGGCGCTACCAGAACGAGCGACTGGCCGAGGTAATACGCTCAACGATCCTCCCGCATACCGATACACAACTGTTCGATGGAAATGGCGTGGCACTTGCGCAAATCAGCCCTTCCTCACCAGGATTCAAGTTATCGCGCAGCGCCCTGGTGTTCGACTTTGGCGTGGAATGCGGCCATGTCGAAGTAGCGGGGAAGCTGGACGAAATCATCGAACGCACGCTGATCGCGACGTGCCTGAGCGGATTGCTGGGTCTGCTATTTTTCTTCCCCTTGCGCAACCTCCCCCTGCAGGCGCTGCGCCGCTCCAATCAGGAATTGGAGGCGGAGTTGCAGCGCAGAGTGGAAGCTGAAAGCCAATTGCGTGGCGCACAGGAACGACTGGCCGAAACCGATCGGCTTGAGTCCGTCGGCCGATTGGCCGCTGGCGTGGCGCACGAGGTCAAAAATCCGCTCACGATCATCCGCTTTGGTATCGACTACCTGTCGCGACAGATGAAGCAGGATGAGAACCAGTCCGAGGTTCTCGATGACATCCGTGATGCCGTCTGGCGGGCCGACCGGATCGTGAAAGGTCTACTCGACTTTGCCAGCAACAAAAGCATAGCGCGCGTTTCCATCGACCTGAACGAGGTCGTCGAAAATGCCTTTCACCTGACGCGCCATGACCTCGAATTGCATCAGATCGAGGTGGTGCGAGAACTGCAGGACTCCCTGCCACGGTTGAGCGGTGATCCGGATCGACTGGTACAAGTCTTCGTCAATCTCATCACCAATGCAGCTCAGGCAATCGGTCACGATGGACGCATCACCGTGGTCAGCCGTGCCATCAGCTTGGGTGCCAGCGATCTGGTCCGCGACGCAACCGGCAACTTCCGCATTGGCGATTCCGTGATCGTCGTGGAAATCAGAGACAACGGCCCGGGACTTTCAGAAGCAGTCAAGAACAAGCTTTTTGATCCATTTTTTACGACCAAACCGGTCGGCGAGGGCACGGGACTTGGCTTGTCGGTCGCCCGTAATATCATGCTGATCCATGACGGCACCCTGGTCCTGCGCAACAACCCGGAGGGTGGCACTGCGGCCATCCTGACCTTCAAGCAAAATCTGGAGTAGCTCGATGAAACATATTCTCGTGGTTGACGACGAACCAGCGATTACCCGACTGATCAAGCTGAACCTTGAATCGACCGGGCGTTACACCGTATCTACGGAAAACCGGGGAAGTCGCGCCATCGAAACCGCCCGACAAAGCCAACCCGACCTGATCCTGCTCGACATCATGATGCCCGACATGCTCGGCAGCGAAGTGGCTGCAGCAGTGCATGAAGACCCGGCACTCAATCACATCAAGATCGTATTTCTCACCGCGATGCTGAAGAAGGATGAGGCCAGGAGCAGCGAAGAGATCGGCGGACAACGCATCATCGCCAAGCCCATCAGCACCGACGAACTGATCCAGGTTATCGAGGAAGTACTCGCCTAACAACACGGTGGTGCAAGCTCAACCCGCTGCAACTTCGACGCGATTGCGACCGGCTTCCTTGGCGCGATAGACAGCGGCATCGGCACGCTTGAACAAGTCCTCATAGTCCTCGTCCAGTTGGCGCTCAGCAACGCCGAAACTGAGGGTAACGGGGAGACCGGCAGGGATCAGTGCCGCGACGGCCACACGCAGTGCTTCAGCCTGTTCGGCAGCCTGGGCCTGATCAGCGCCCGACAGCACCACAACGAATTCCTCACCGCCCACGCGGGCGACGATCGCACGGTTCCGCACGACGTGTTGCAACTCCGTCGCCACCGCCTCAAGCACCTGGTCTCCCGTCTTGTGGCCATGGGTATCGTTGATGCGCTTGAAATGGTCGATGTCGCACATCAGCAGCGAAACCGCCTGGCCCTTTCTCTGGCTGTCGCGCAAGAGCGCCGGTAGTTTCTCCTGCAGGTAATAGCGGTTGAACAGGCCAGTCAGTTGGTCGTGCATGGCCATTTCCTGCATTGCTTCGTGCTGCGACTCGAGCCGCCGAACCAGCGCCCGCATGGTCATGAGATTGACCACGCGCATCTCGAGTTCCTCAGCGACGACCGGCTTGTGCACGAAGTCGTTGGCGCCATTCCTGAGAATTTCCACCTTGCGCGCCGTATCCACCAGGGCCGACATGGCGAGGATGGGCGTCAGTCCCTTCTTGCCGGGACTGGCGCGCACGGCATTGATCACCGACAAGCCGGTTTCGGTACCGGCCAACACATAGTCGGTGATGACCAGGTCGAAATTATGCTTGGCGAAGTGCTCGATCGCCTGCTCGGCGCTCCGGCACTGCTCCACCTTGAGACCGATGCGCTCCAGCATCTGGCGACAGAACAGCGCAGCGGTCGCACTATCTTCTACCAGCAACACCGAGCCCTCCAGGTGGGCACGCCCACCCTGGGCAAAGCGACCGACAAACTCGTCAAGTCGCGCCATCTGTTTCTTGGAAAAACACTCGGTAACACCCGCTTCGAGCGCGTGATCGACAACTTTCTTGTCGTGCGTCGAGGCGAACAGCAGTGCCGGTTGATGGTAGGCAAAACCACGCGCCTTGACGGTAACAAACAGATCGATCCCGTTCATGTCGCCCAACTCGTAGGCGAAGCACAAGAGATCGACTCGCTGTCGTGCGAGCAAGTTCAGCGCCTCCGCACCATTCCTCGCCTGAATGACTTCGAAGCCATGCTTGCCAAACATCGAGGCAAGCATCAGCGCCACCAGGCGTGAGGGCTCGACAATCAAGACCTTCATGCTTGCCGTCCCGCCAGCGCCGACTTTTTAGTAGAGCACCTCATGCCAACGACCATCCACTTGCATCGTCTCTTTCGCCTGCTCCCAGGCGGGGACGGAGCCAGCCATCTCGGCGAGCGTTTTTTCGACACGCACGCGCATGTCATCCACGCCGGCAATATAGACGTGGGTATCGGGGCTTTGCATCATCTCCCACACCTCGGCGGCGTTCTGCGCCAGTGCCTTGTCGAGTTCCACCGGCACATCGAAGGCCGGGCGCGGGCTAATGGCCTGGAAGGCCTTGAAGGTCGGCTGATGGATATATTGCGCCAAATCCTTGTTCTCGTCGTTCATGTAGAGCATCTCGAGGCCGGTCTTGGCACCGTAGAACAGGCGCACCTTGCCGTCCCAGCTGCCAATTTTTTCGTAGATCAGGCGGATCAGCGCGCGGAAGGGGGCTATGCCGGTGCCCATGCCGATCATGAGAAGGTTCGACTTGCGGTTGGCCGGCACTTCGAAGGGGTAGCCGAAGGGGCCGGTAAATTCGACACTGGTGCCGAGTTTCAGGTCACACAGGTAGTTGGAAGCGATGCCCTGGTAGCGCTCGCCGTTGAAGTCGTCGATGTAGCTGTGGCGCTTGACGCAGATGGCGAACTCGACGGCACCCTCCTGGACGACATCGTTGTCGGCAACCAGATACAGGCGCGGATGGTATTTGTTGCCATACTGACCCGGCGCCATGACGCGCACGCACTGGCCCATCTTGGCCGAAAACGACAGGTCGTCGCGGCGGAACACCAGGTGGCGCACGTCCTCAGTGGAACTCTCCGGGGTAATGCGCTCGGAACGCACCAGGGTGGCAGGATATTGTTTGGCGGAGGCCAGTTCTTTCAATGCGGACATTTTTCTCCCTTTCAGGCTTGATTGTTGGGGCGATAATACCTGAGCGCCCCGCATTTCAGCCCGCATTTTAGCCACGAGACCCGCATGATCCCCGCCTTCGCCGTCGCCCGCCTGCCACGCATCGAATTCGGCAGCGGCGTCCTGAAAAAACTGCCGGACATCGCCGCCACGTATGGTCGCCGCCTGCTTATCGTTACCGGCGCGCGCAGCTTTCTTGAGTCGTCGCACGCACCCTGGCTATTCGACGCACTGCATCAACGTGGTTGCAGCTGGGAAATCGTCAAGATCACCGGCGAACCGGCACCGACCTTCATCGACGCCACCGTGGCGGCACTGCGCGGGGAGGATTTCGGCGCGGTGATCGG
>CAJBAP010000135.1 GCA_903950295.1 uncultured Rhodocyclaceae bacterium | reverse complement strand
GGCCGGGTTCACGCGCTTGATGACACCTTGGGCGTCAGTGATCATGATCGCCTCGGTGGTCGCGTCGAATACCGTGGCCGCCTCACGAATCCTGCGCTCGGCCTCGACCCGCTCGGTGATGTCGTGGATGATCGAATAGAGGATCAGGCGGCCCCGGTCGTGATAGGGGCCCGAGTACACCTCGACGGTACGGATCCTCCCGTCTTTCAGACGCTGCGGAAAGATGAAGTAATCACGCTCCTCCTGCACGGCGCGCGTCATTTCCACACCCACCTCGGCAGGCGACAACTGGTTGATGTCGGTGATGCACAGCGCCAGCAGTTCATCGTGCGTATAGCCATAAAAAACGCTCGCCGCCGGGTTGGCATCGATAATGTGGCCGTCGGCGGGATCGACCAACAGCATGATCGCCTTGGCTTCGGAAAAAAAGCGCCGGTAGTGAGATTCGCTCTCCTGCAGCGCAGTAGCCAGACGCTCCAGTTCTTCCTGCGTCTGCCGCTGTTCCGTGATGTCGGTGTGCGTGCCGATCATGCGCAGCGATTTCCCGTCGGTATCGCGCTGCACGACACAACCCTGATCGAGAATCCAGCGATAGGCGCCGTCCTTGCCGCGTAACCGATGCACCGAGTGGTAGATCTTGGCCGCGCCAGATAAATGCTGATCGATGGCCTGTTGCAGGGCCGGCATGTCCTCTGGGTGGACGCGCTCCAACCACTCCTCCACCTGGCTACCAATTTCATTTTCTTCGAAACCGAGCATCGCCTTCCAGCGCCGCGAATAAAACATCTGGTTGGTTTTGGTGTTCCAATCCCAGACCCCATGGCCAGCGCCATCAAGGGCGAACTGCCAGCGCTCCTCTGCCTCCTTGATGGCGATTTCGCGCACCCGCAGCGCGATTGCCAGGAAGTTGAAATCTTCGGCAATGGCTTCGAACTCATCGCCGGTATGCAGATCGATGGGGGTTTCCAGTTGGCCCTGGGTGTAGGCATGCACCCCGGCGCGCAGCCTCTCGAAAGGCACACCGATCCAACGCCGACCCGCCCAGCCGGCGAACGGCACTGCCAGTAACAAGGCACCGGCGAGCACCGCCAGCACCGCACCGAAGGAACGCCGCCGTTCGCCTTCCATCCCGGAACGTTCCACGGCGGCCACAAACCAGGCCTGCTCATCACTCGCCAGCTTCAGCACGGCCAAATCGAGATAATGACTGGGGTGGTCGGGCGACTCAGACGCCTGAAAGAGATGAGTTGTAGCGGTGATTGCCGGGGCGTAACGAAATTGTTCTGGCTTCAGGCCATAGGGGTTATCGCTGGCAAAAGCTCCGCTGAAGAGCAGGAGAATTTTGATGTCGCGCGAATGTGCGAATTCGTCAATCTCATCTGATGTGACGGCATGGCTCAAGCGGATCCACCCTACCCGCTGCAATTTTCCATCACGCATCCGATGTACCGGCGTGACCGCCTCGAGCGCCAGATGGCGCTGATCGCGGCGCATCTGGACCAGCGGCGTAACCGGCAGACCAAAATCGCTGGCCTGTGCGGGCGAGCCGTCAGGCAGTTCGATGTGAGTAGCGCTCGTTCCAAGGGTGGCAGGTTCAATCCAGTATTGTTTGCCATCTTTCCAGGTGCTGATGCCACTCACATAACGTTTATCGCCCGACAGATTCCTGCGGGCAAAGACAATCAGGCGCCCGCTACCGTCATACACGCCAAGTTCGTTGATCGGGGTGGTTTCAATGTGTTTGCCCAATTC
>CAJBAP010000134.1 GCA_903950295.1 uncultured Rhodocyclaceae bacterium | reverse complement strand
GCACGGCTATCGACCTGCACCTGTGCCAGGCGGCCATTCTTGAGCTCGAAGGCATTGAGCATGTTGCGCACGCTCGCATAGGTGCGCGCACCGACCAGTTCTTCGCGCACATCGTCGGGCAACAACTCGAGAATCGGTTCGCACCGCGCTTCAGCGACCTGCTGCCAGGCTACGTCGCGATCTTCTTCGGGCAGGGTTTCGAGAACGCGGGCGATGGAATGGGTATCGAGCCGGTTGAGTAGTTTCTGCAACTCGACCAAGTGCTGTTTATGCACGACCTCCTCGACCAACTCGTGGCGCGGCATGTCCTGCCGATGCACCAGATCCTCGACGCGGCGATGGCGAGACAGCAGCAGCTGCACCTCGGCAAGGTGCTGCTCCAGCGGGTCTTCGGCATTGGGGCGGATGTCCAGAGTATCGGTCATGGCGTCGGCGATTCTACGCCCAGCGCCGCCTTCAAGGCACCGCAGAATGCTGCATGCGTGTAAGGATTTGTTGCGTGCGCTGATTCATATAGGCGGAATACGGATTCTTCTCGAACTTGCGTGGTGATGGCAGCATCACGGCCAGCCGCGCGGATTGTTCGGCGGCAAGCTGGTCGGCGCTGCTGCCGAAATAGCGTTGCGCAGCCGCCTCGGCACCGAACACGCCGTCACCCCACTCCACGACATTCAGATAGACCTCCAGAATCCGCCGCTTGTCCCACAACAACTCGAGCCAGACGGTAATCAGCGCCTCCTGCGCCTTGCGCCAGGGCGTTTTGTCGCCCGAGAGGAACAGATTCTTGGCGAGTTGCTGGCTGATGGTCGAACCGCCTGCCACCACTTTGCCTTTCTTCTGATTTTTTTCGAGGGCCTTCTGGATGCCTTCCCAATCGAAGCCCTCGTGGTCGATGAACTTGTCGTCCTCGGCAGCAATGACGGCACGCTTCAGCTGCAGCGAAATTTTCGCGTAGGGAACCCAGCGCTGCTGCAATTCGGCCTTGGGATTCTTTTCGCGCAGCATGTCGAGACGCATCGCCATGAAACTGGTCTGGCCCGGATCGACGTAACGCCACCAGACCACCCAGCCGAGATACCAGCCCTGCCAGAGCAGCAACAGGAACGCTGCTCCCGTCAGAAGGCGTATCAGCCAGCTCCTGCCTTTTCTCGCCATCGGCGCCCTCATTGCCGTCCCGCCAGCGCCGACTTTTGTCTCAGGCTGCTTTTGCCAGATCGAACTCGGTGTGTATCCGCGCGTAGGGCACGAAGAGTCGCCCTGCCTCGTCTTTCTCGATCAAGCCACGCTCCATCAGGGCATTCACGTCGCGCAGCACTGAACTTGGGTCGCGCCCCATGTGCCGGGCAAGCTCCCGCAACCCGCTGCTGCCGCGCGACTGCAAGGCCGACAGCACACTCCAGCGCGTCGGTGACAACAAGCGAAACAGAGCGGCGGGCGATTCGAAGCTGAGGGTTTCCCCCGTATAGCCATCAGATTTCCAAGCCGCAACAAAAGCCTGCCCGGCACGCGCCAGCGCATCGGAGGCATCGGACTCGATTCGGATCGTTAGTGTTCTCATCGCGCGTTTCTCCTGTCTTTGACGGCAACGACAAAATCGCTCACCAGCGTTGCCACATCCACAAAGGCATAAGGGCTCTCAAGTTTTCCCGCATGGCGGTGATCGCCTTTGCCACGTTCGTTGTCGAACCCGACCACCCGATGTCCATTTTCCAGATAAACCAAGCGGTATTTGAAGGAATGCGCGGCGGGCGGCACCGGGGCAGAAACCTTCCAGATCACCATCCGCACCATTGCACCGTCGTCGTAATCCTGCTCGAAGCGATAGATCAGGGTTGCCTTCATGGTTCGCATCTAACCTCGGCTGACAAATGTTGTCAACAATAACAACACACGCCGTCCCGCCAGCGCCGACTTTTCACTCCAGTGTTATTTGACATTGTGTAATCGTTCGATTACGATCATCGATGTTCTCGCTAAAACCTCTTCCTCAGTTTTCCGCTTGGCTTGACGCACTACCTGACATAACCGTTCGCAGCGTAGTAATCGCCCGACTCAAGCGCTTGGAATTAGGATTGATGGGTGATGTCGAGCCGGTTGGCGAAGGCGTATCGGAACTTCGCATTCACTTGGGTGCCGGCTGGCGCGTGTATTTCGCTCAACACGGCACGCAAGTGATCGTCTTGCTCGCTGGCGGATCAAAGCGCACTCAGAAGCGGGATATCAAGCACGCCAAGACATTGGCTGCGCTGCTGGACTGACTGGAGAAATAGCCATGACCAAACGTATCAAGGTTGCCGAACTAACCGAATTCGACGCCGCGCCCTATCTCGGCAGCGAAGAGGCTATCGCGGCCTATCTCACTGACATTCTCACCGCTAACGACCCGGCACTGCTGGCAGCCGCCTTGGGTGACATCGCACGTGCGCGCGGCATGAGCGAAATCGCAAAGGCGTCAGGTATTACACGCGAGGCGCTATACAAGGCGCTGCGTCCGGATGCACAACCACGCTTCGACACCGTAAGCCGAGTATGCGCAGCGCTGGGCGTCAAGTTGGTAGCCCAAGCCGTGCATGTCTAACTTATCGCTCCAGAGGGTCGCTTCGCCGGCAAGCCGGCTGCGCGCCCCTCACTTAGCACGTTAGGCCCCTTGCGGCAGCACATGATCGTTGGAGTTATTGACAACGGCTGCGAATGTTGGCACGATCTCCAACATGAAAGCTGTTGAACTCATCTCCACACGCATCGCCTACTCCGAGTTGGCGTTTGCAGAATTGGTACTGTGGCGCCTTTCAAAGCCAGTCGAGGGGTCGTTACATAGGTTCAAATACAGGCTGGCGTATGTCGTGCGCGGAGAATGCGTTTTGCGCTACGACAACGAGGTTGGAAAAGGCGATCACCGGCATTTTGGTGGAAAGGAAAGCGCCTACGTGTTCACGACACCGGAGCAATTGATTGCCAATTTCCAGAATGACATAGCGAGGTGGAACCATGAAAACCGTAACCCTTGATGTGCGAGCGCCAGCAGATTCGATGGCGGATTTTGCACATGCCTGGAAGACAGGTAAGCCGCAGAAGTCTGCGCGCATCAGCTTCGCTACCCCGGAATTGCTTTGGCGAGTGCTAACCCAAAAACGGTGGGAATTGCTTAAGGCGCTCTGCGGGGTAGGTCCGGTGTCAATCCGCGAAGCTGCGCGCCGTGCCGGGCGCGATGTTAAGGCCGTCCACGGCGATGTTACGGCGCTCCTTAACGCTGGGGTCCTTGACCGCACGGCAGATGGTCGTGTCGTATTCCCATTTGAAGCTGTGAAAGTCGAGTTTCTGTTGCAGGCTGCATAGCGTGGCAGCATTCCAGGGGCCGAACGCTAGCGCAGGGTAGCCAGTACCGATCCGGTCTGCGGCCGCACGCCACGCCAGAGTTGAAAAGCTTCCGCCGCCTGCTCGACCAGCATGCCGAGGCCATCGGCAACTCGACAACTGGCGGCACGCGCCTGTTTTATGAAAGGCGTTTCACGGCCATAGACCATTTCGTAGGCCAACCCGCGCACGGCGAACAGGCGTGGCGGCAACGGCAGGGCGATATCGGCAAGGCCCGTCGAGGTGGCATTGATAACGAGATCGAATTCCTGCCCGGCGAGTTGCCCAAAACCACAGGCCTCGGGCAGAGTGCACCCCGCCTTGATATGGCCGGCAAATTCGAGCGCGAGCCGGAAGGCTTTTTCTTCGGTGCGGTTGGCAATGGTCAGCGCAGCAGGGCGTTCCTGTAGCAGGGGCAGGATCACCCCACGCGCCGCGCCGCCAGCACCCAGCAGCAGGATGCGTTTCCCTGCGGGGTCGAAGCCGAGGTTGGACTTGAGATCGCGCACCAGTCCCGCTCCATCGGTATTATCACCATTGATGACGGCGCCAGCGAAAGTCAGGGTGTTGACTGCGCCGGCCGCTTGGGCGCGCGAGGTGCGTCGCGTTGCCAGGCGGAAGGCTTCTTCCTTGAAGGGCACGGTGACATTGGCACCCCGGCCGCCGGCCGCGACGAAATTCGCCACGGCAACGGCAAATCCATCCGGCGGTGCCAACACTGCCTCGTAGCTCATGTCCTGCGCTGTCTGCGCGGCGAACAGGGCGTGGATGCGCGGCGACTGGCTGTGCGAGATGGGATTGCCGAAGACGGCGTAGCGATCAGGCATCCGGCGCTTCCACCTTCTTGCGACGGGGTGCACGCGGCTTGCGGGCAGGCTTGGCAACCGGTGCCGGCGCAACTTCGGCGCTTGTCTCGGTGGCGGTTTTACGGCTGCGCGAACGGCGCCGGCGTGTTGGTTCGGCGGGGGCTGTCTCAGCAGCAACGGGCGTGGGCCGCTCCGCATCTTCCATAAAAGTCGGCGCTGGCGGGACGGCAACGGGTGCTTCGTTTTCGCCCTGAACAGGCAGGGTGCCGGGCTGCCGCCGCTTTACGTAGGCGCTGTTGTTCTCGCGGCCGAATTCAAGCAATCCGCGTTTATGGGCATCTTCGAGCATCGCACCTAGCGTGCGGTAGCCAAAATAGGATTCGTTGAAACCAGGATTGCGGCGCTTGATGGCCTCTTTGAGCACCGAAGCCCAGACACGCTCATCTTCGGCACGATCTTCCAGCATGGCTTCCAGCGTGGTGACCGCCATCTCGATGCCCTTGATTCGGCGCGCTTCCTGGTCCTGTGGGTCCCCTGTGCCACCGGGTTTGCGGCTCTGCTTGTCGGCACTGTCGCGCTGGCGCTTGCGCACGAGATCGTCGATGTAGATGAATTCGTCGCAGTTGGCGATGAGCAGGTCGGAGGTCGATTGCTTGACGCCGACGCCGATGACGCGCTTGGCGTTCTCGCGCAGCTTCGAGACCAGCGGCGAGAAATCGGAATCACCGCTGATGATGACGAAGGTATTGACGTGCGTCTTGGTGTAACAGAGATCGAGCGCGTCGACCACCATGCGGATGTCGGCGGAGTTTTTGCCCGACTGGCGCACATGCGGGATTTCGATCAGCTCGAAATTGGCCTCGTGCATCGTCGCCTTGAAACTCTTGTAGCGATCCCAGTCGCAGTAGGCTTTCTTGACGACGATGCTGCCCTTGAGCAGCAAGCGTTCGAGCACAGGTTTGATGTCGAATTTTTCATATTGGGCGTCACGTACGCCCAGGGCAATGTTCTCGAAGTCGCAGAACAGGGCCATGCTGACATCGTCGGCGGAAAGGGCCATGATTATTCCTTTAGGGGTTGGCGCGCCTCAGTTAGCGCGTAATTGGTCGGCGCCAGTAAATGACCAAGTGCGAGTGATTTCGAGAATGTCGGTGTCACGCCGCACGGCCTCGGGAAAAGTGGCATAGGGTGCGGCCAGCCGCACGATGCGCAGTGCCGCTTCATCCAGCACCTTGTGGCCGGACGAACGGTTGATCTCGACACGCTCGAGCTGTCCGTCTTTCTTGATCGCCACCGTCAGCACCAGGCTGCCGTACAGCTTGCCCTTGGCCGAGTCGGGGTAGTTGAGGTTGCCGATGCGCTCGATCTTCTGCCGCCAGTCCTCGACATACTGGGCGAAGCGATACTCCTCGACGCGCGCACCGACAAAGTGGCGCTTCGGGCGCTGGTTGTAGTCGTCGATGTCGCGGGCGATCTCGCCCTCCAGTCGGGCCAAAGCCATGGCGCGGCTGGCAAGGTCGCGACCGGAAACCTCGTTCACCGGTGCCGGTGGCTGGCGGTCGGCATCGACCTTCGCGGTGCGCGCTGCCTTGGTCTGCGTCAGAATTTCGCGCTGTTGCGCCTCCAGTTGAGCGACGCGGGCTTGCGCACTCATCAGGTCGTTGCCAGTCTGAGTCTGCGTAGTGGCGGGCAGCGGCGTTTTCGCGCGCCGGTTGTCGGCGGTGTTGCCACCACCATCTAGATTGCTCTGCGCTCTGGCCTGCGCCTTGGTGGGTTTGGTGGCGTGCTTGCTGTTGACGAGAATGACGTCGAGCGCCTGCTCGCGGGCACGATCGAGCGCTTCGGGCAACTTGAAATGAATCGACAGCAGGATGGCGTGGATGAACAGCGAAACCCCGAGCGCCAGCGTCAGGTGGCGCTGCGGCGGATCCATCGCGGCCAGTGGTGCTGGCCAGTTCATGAGAACAGGCATCGGGGAATTTTACTCCCCGCCCTCCTCCGCTTCGGCGGCTTCTAAAGCCGCATCAGCGCTGTCCGCACCCAGCAATTCGATGAATCCAATCCTGGCTTCGGCCGCTAACAGGTCGATGTCCGAGACGCTGAGGCGCACCCGTGCACCACGATCGAGGGTCGGCATGCCGCTGGCCTTGATGACGAGCGGGATCGACTCGAAACGCACGATGTTCTCCTTCAACACCTGCGCGACCACCGTGGTGACATTCTCTTGCGCCAACCAGCGCAGGCACCAGTAACGCTCCATGCCCCGCTGGAATTCTGCATAGCTCGCGTAGGTCAGCTCGAAGTCACGCAACGCCGCCATGAGGTCGGAGGACTTGGGCGGATAGACGGGCTTTTCACCACGCAGATGGGAAATCAGTTGCCACTGGTTGGCGAGGTCGGCGAAGCGGCGCAAGGGCGAGGTCGACCAGGCATAGCAATCGACGCCCAGCCCTTCGTGCGGCGTAGCGACGGTAGTCATGCGCGCCTTGCCGGCCGTCTGTGCCCGATACATACCGGGAATGCCGGCGTCGCGCAGCAGCGCACCCCAGGTGGCATTGGCAAAGATCATCAATTCAGCCACCAACGTGTCGAGCGGGCTGCCGCGCGGGCGCTCATCGATCACTACCCGGCCAAGGCCGTGTGGCGTCTGCACGTCCCAGTCGACGACAAAACTGTAGTCCTTGCGGTTCTGGTTAGTGGCAGGCTGGCCGCGGCCAGCTTCGAGCACAACGGCGAGTTCCCACAGACGCTTGAGCTCGTTGCGGAAAGGAAAGTCGGGAAGTTCGCCGGCGGCCAAAGTTTCTGCATTGAACACCGGCTCGATGTCATGGTGGCGCAGATTGGCGGCGACCGGTACGCATTCCAGCTTCGTTTCATGACCAAGCACGCGCAGGTCGGCGGCAACATCCAGATAAAGCGAGATCGCCGGTACCGCATGACCGGCGGCCAGCGTGTGACTTTCGACGACAGCCTCGGGCAGCATGGTGATCTTGCGCCCCGGCATATAAACAGTAGACAAGCGATTGCGCGCGATGCGGCCGAGGTCTGAGTCCGGCCCGAAACCCAGGCAGGGCGCGGCGATGTGGATGCCGACACGCATGCCGCCATCCGGCAGCGGCGTCAGCGAGAAGGCGTCGTCGATCTCGGTAGTATGGGCATCGTCGATGGAGAAGGCTTGCACGGCAGCGAGCGGCAGATCGATGGGATCGACAGCATCAGCGTAGGCGGGGAAATTCGTCCCTCCCGTGCCACCATGACCTTCGGGGAAATGCTCAAAGAGAAAACGGCCAAGGTGGAAGGCATGGCTGTCGGGCAAGGCACCGCAGTGCTGCAGCAGGCGCTCGGGACTCGCGCCAGTAGCCGCGCAGGCCGCTTCGAGCGCCTTGGTCTCGGGCCGGTTGCGGTCTGGCTTGTAAAGCAGTTGTGTGATGAATGGAGGAAACTCCGGTGGCAGTTGGCCAGCCTTCAGCTCATCAGCCATGCGGTCGATGGTGAGCGCCTGCTGACGTTTTTTCTCGAGCCCGGCCAATGCTGCCTGAAGGATATCCGGTGGCGCTTTCCTGAAGCGGCCTTTGCCCTTGCGGTGGAAATAGATCGGCGCGCTGTGCAATCGCAGCAGTACGGCGGCCGCTTCTATGGCGGTCGGCTTGTGTCCGGCATACTCGGCGGCCAGTTCCTCAAAGCCGAATTCAGCTTCGGGGCAGACTTCCCAGAGAAACTCGGTCTCGATCGCTTCGGCCTGAGCTTCGGCCTGCGTCAGAAGCTCGCTCGCACCAGGTGCCGCAAAACGCAGCAAGACGTTGGCGGCCTTCAATTTGACGCGCTTGCCGCTGGCGGTATCCACCTGCAACGAGCTATCGTTATCCGCGATGATGGTGCCGGTCTTGAAGGCGCCATCCTCTTCGAAGAGGAGGTTCATGGAAGAAGGGGAGGGATGGGAGTCAGAAGGGGCGCGGATTATAGCGGCCCCGGCTTTGGTGCCGTCCTGCCAGCGCCGAGTTTTACGCTGCTTCCGGCCGCAGGTCGGCCAGTGACATGCTGTCGTCGCGCAGCACGTTGCAGTAGTTCCAGAGCTTCTGGACGAGGGTGGAGGCGTTCATTTCTGGTAAAGGTTGGCGATGGTGGTTATACGGTGGCGCACGGCTTCGATCCGGCTGTCGTAGAGGTCGTCATATACAACAAGACCAGGCAAAGTATTGTCGAAATCCCGATGGTGCAGCACATCGCGAAATCGCTCCGCCAGATAGGCGGCCAGTTCACCGCCGGTGTCGGCAATCTCGGCCTCAATGCCGGGCCGGCCATCGAGCACGTTGATGATGTCCTCGAAGTCATGGCTGGCCATGATGTCGCTGTTGCCGCGTGTGGCGTAGGCCTCGAACTTCGTGGCGAGAAAGGCCGGTGCCGAAATCAGCCATATCCGCGTGCCGCTTGGCAGTGTCAGCGGTAGCGCGGTTGCTGTCGCAACGGGATACCAACGGTTCGAGAAACCGAGAATACGTTCGTCAGTCGGCATCAGGTCGACTTCCACTTCACCGACACGCCAGCGGCAGATCGGGGCATCAGGTGCCATGTCACGGGTAAATCCCCGTTCGGCGAAACGGGCCTCCATCGCGTGATAGCCGGCCAGGGTAGCCACTTCAGCAACGAGATCCACATCGTAGGTCGTGCGCGGCGGTGGCGCCTGCACCGACGTATACAGCAAGCCGGTGGCGCAACCGCCCACCAATACAAGCTCCTCGCATAGATCGCCCAAGGCACGGGCTACCAGCTCCACTCGTATCAGGTTCGGGTCATTGGAATTCAAAGCCGTTCCTCGAACATTTCTTCGGCGAGCTTCCGTTCCCGCGCGTTGCCCATGCGCAGGGCATCAAATAGCGCCAGGTTTTCGTAGAGCGCAGGGTTACGCAGAGCGGCGGCCGGTGCGCTTGGGTAGAGCGGTATCAGCGCGATCCCGCGTGCCGTGCCTTCTGCATGGGGCCAGACCGGTGGCGGATCGATGGAAGGGGCAATTTGTTTGTCGAGGGGCGCGGCAGCATAAGCGGTAGGAACGCCGCCCACCATCGCCCCCCGCGCCGGTGGAAAGGCATAACGCGCGCCATGCAGCAGAAACTCTTTGAACAAGGGAGTGACGATGCGCGGTTGCTTATTCACAAAAGCCAGCAGCCGTGCCTGCTCGGCCCGTTTGAGCGCGCCATGCACTTCCGACATCGACAACCCGGTCAGGGCGGCCAGGTCGGGATAGGTCACACTTTCTCCCCGCACGGCGGCGAGGGCGAGAAGCAGGTAGAAATCTTGGACTTTGAGGACAGGCTGGCGATTGACAGGGCGGCGCATGGTCGTTTGCTCGTTGTTTCGCGTTTCGCGAAACACGAAAGTACTTTTTTATCAGACTGTTGTCAATGTTTTTCTGTCGTCATTCGCAATTCGCGAAATGAGAAAGTCGGCGCTGGCGGGACGGCGCATCAGGCCTTGCCGTCGATGTAGAGCAGATAGTCGGCAAAGCCGAAGCTGGATTCGAGCGGGAATTCACGTAATGCCACACCGCGACCGGCATGGATGTTGGCCTGCGCCATGATCCGAATGCCGTTTGAATGGGCGGCATCATCGCATAGAACATGGATTACCGCCGCCGTTCCAGCAGCATGTCAGCCGTGTAGAGCGCCAGCCCTACCCAGATGGCGGCGAAAGCCAGCAGGCGCGACAAGTTCATCGGCTCGGCATAAAAGAAAATTGCCACCAGAAATGAGAGCGAGGGTGCGACATACTGGAGAAATCCCATCGTCGCCAAAGGCAGGCGGCGCGCGCCAATGGCGAAGAGCAGCAGGGGAATCGCGGTGACCGCGCCGGAGGCGACCAGCAGGACATCGATTGTAACGGTCTGGCCAAAGTGACCCATGTTCCCCATAGTGCCAAGCCAGAGCAGGTACAGCGCGGCGAAAGGCGCAGCGCATGCGGTTTCCAGCAACAGGCCACCCGCGGCATCCACCGGCAACTGCTTGCGCAGCAGGCCATAGCTGCCGAAGGTGGCCGCCAGCACCAGCGAAACCCAAGGCAGGCTGCCGATGCGCCAACCTTCCAGCGCCACGCCAGTCAGCGCCAGCGCGACGGCAACCCACTGCCGCGGCCGCAAGCGCTCATGGAGCACAACAACGCCCAGCACGATGCTGACGAGTGGCGTAATGAAATAGCCGAGGCTGGTTTCAAGAATGCGACCGGCATTCACCGCCCAGACGAAGACGAACCAGTTCGTCATGACCAGGGCGGCCGCGATGGCCGCGTGCAGCAGGGTGCGCAGATTGCGGGCATGGTGCCAGACGGAGCCAAGCTGGCCCCGCGCCGCAAGCAGGCCACCGACCAGCAGCAGCGACCAGACCACTCGATGGGCGATGATCTCCAGCGCCGGCACACCACCCAGTTGCTTGAAGAAGATGGGCACCAGTCCCCACAAAACGTAGGCGCCCAGAGCAGCGGCTATGCCTTCGCGCGTGGCCGATGTTTGGGGATTCATGTCAGGCCGGCAAAGGCCAGAAGCTCATCGAGGTAATCGTCCCAACGTGTGAAGCTGTGGTCGCCGTCGGGCAGCACAGTCTGGCGCGCGCCGGCATATCGTACGACGGCCTGGCGGTAGTCGAGCGTTTCGTCCCCTTCCTCGACCAGCAGCCAGTAACGCGACGGATCGGCAAGCGCTGGCATTTCAAGAGCGCGCAGTTCGGCAATGTGCTGCTGCGTGAAATCGAAGGGTTCGCCGCTGTAAAGCCAGGTTTGCGGACCGAGATAACGTTCGAGTTCGATGGCTGCAACCACGGCCGGGTTGACCAGCACCGCCTTCAGCCCGTGCTTTTCGGTGAGGTACGTCGCGTAGTAACCACCCAGCGAGGAACCCACCAGAGTTGCCGTCCCGCCAGCACCGTCTTTTTCCCGTATGATTGCATCTGCCAGAGCGTTAGCCGATGCCGGTGAGGCTTGCAACTGCGGACAGACCAGTTGATCAGCGCATCCCCGTTCAGCCATGCGCACCGCCAAGGCTTTTACCTTCCTCGACTGCGGACCACTGGTGAAGCCATGCAGATACAGGATCAGGGATTGCTCCAGTTC
>CAJBAP010000133.1 GCA_903950295.1 uncultured Rhodocyclaceae bacterium | reverse complement strand
GCGGCGGTCGGTGGCGGCCAACAGGCCACCCAGCGCCATCAGCAGGCAACCGCCCCAGATCCAGTCAACAAAGGGCTTGAAGTAGACGCGTACCGCCCAAGCATCATTGTCGAGCGGTTCGCCAAGCGAAACATAGACGTCGCGGGTGAAACCGGTGTCGATGGCAGCTTCTGTCATCGGCATTGACGACGAATGGTAGTTGCGCTTTTCGGGATAGAGCGTCTTGAGCGTGCGACCGCCTTGCGACAGTTCAACGCTGCCGACAGAAGCACGGTAGTTGGGGCCTTCGGCATCGCGCACGCCGATGAACTTGAAGGTGTAGCCGCCGACGGTGACGGTGTCATCCGGCCCCATGCGCACGTCGCGTTCTTCCTGGTAGGCGCCGACCATCGCCACGCCGACGACGAACACGGCCACACCGAAGTGGGCGACCTGCATGCCCCACCAGGCGCGGGGCGGCGTACCGACCTTCAGGCGTTCTTTAATCTGCAAAGCGCTGGCAGCGACCATCCACACCGCCAGCGTCATTGCCAGCGCGACATAGGCATGCCATTCGCCGGCCAGCATCGGCAGGACAATGCCACCGATGACGGCAATCACGGCAGCTGGCCACAGCTTGCGGCCAATCGCCTTCAGGTCGGCATGCTTCCAGCGCGCGAGCGGACCCATGGCCACCAGCACCAGCAGCGGCAGCATGATCGGCACGAACACCGCATTGAAGTAAGGCGCGCCGACGGAAAGCTTGCCCAAGCCCAGCGCATCGATGATGAGCGGATAAAGCGTGCCGAGCAGCACCGCACCGCAGGCCACCAGCAGCAGCACGTTGTTGGCGAGCAGGAAAGTTTCGCGTGACACCAGTGCAAAGCCGCCACCCAGGCTGACCTTGGGCGCACGCCAGGCAAACAGCAGCAGCGAACTGCCAACGACGACCGCAAGCAGGAAGAGGATGAAGATGCCACGGCGCGGGTCGGTGGCGAAGGCATGCACGGAGGTGAGCACACCCGAACGCACGAGGAAGGTGCCGAGCAAGCTCAACGAGAACGCGGCGATCGCCAGCAGCACCGTCCAGTTCTTGAAGCTGCCGCGCTTCTCGGTAACGGCCAGTGAATGGATCAGCGCGGTACCGACCAGCCAGGGCATGAAGGAGGCGTTTTCGACCGGATCCCAGAACCACCAGCCGCCCCAGCCGAGCTCGTAATAGGCCCACCAACTGCCCAGCGCAATACCGAGAGTCAGAAAAATCCACGCGGCGGTTGTCCAAGGGCGTGACCAGCGCGCCCAGGCGGCGTCGAGTTGGCCGGCCAGCAGGGCGGAGATGGCGAAGGCGAAGGCGACGGCGAAGCCGACATAGCCCATGTAGAGCATCGGCGGGTGGAAGACGAGGCCGGGGTCTTGCAGCAGCGGGTTGAGCGAACGACCTTCCGCGGCGGCCGGCAACAAACGATCGAAGGGGCTGGAGGTCAGCAGAACGAAAGCCATCAGGCCGACCAGCACCAGGCCGAGCACACCGAGCACACGCGCCACCATG
>CAJBAP010000132.1 GCA_903950295.1 uncultured Rhodocyclaceae bacterium | reverse complement strand
CTGGAATCAGCCCAAAAAGTCGGCGCTGGCGGGACGGCAAAGAAGAGCGCGCCCGGCACGCCCCCATCAGCCCTAGTCATCCAGGCCAAGCGTGGCCAACCCGACCAGCAGGTCGCCGCCTTCAAGTATGCCGTCAGCGACGAACAGAAAATCGACCAGTTGCTCGAGCAGGCCCGTGCAGCCGAAGCCGCCGGCCGCACGGCCGAAGCCATCAAACTGTTTCGCCAGGCATCCGCCAGAATCAAGGCTGGGCAGTAGTAGTTTTATCGGACACTGACGCTTGCATCTCGTCCGCAACCGGCAGGCGCGGCGTGCCGTCCACCGGTGCCAGATCACGGATTTCCTTGTCGCCTGAGACTGCCTGCAAATCGCGGAAGCGCCGCGCCGTCACCAGCACGCGAGTTTCGAGTGAGCCGGTGGCCTTGTTGTAAGAGCCCACGGCATCGGCGAGATTTTTGCCGACTCCGGCCCAGTGCTCGGCCAGCGTCGCCAGGCGCTCGTACAAGTCCTTGCCGAGCTGCGAAATCTTTTGCGCATTTTCCGTCAGCGCTTCCTGCTGCCAGCCGTAGGCCGCCGCGCGCAACAGCGCGATCAGCGTCGTCGGGGTGGCGAGGATGACGCGCTGCTCGACCCCCGTTTCGATCAGCGATGGATCGGCCTCGAGCGCGGCGCTGTAAAACATTTCGCCGGGCAGGAACAGCACGACGAAATCGGGCGCCGGCTGGAATTGCTCCCAGTAGGATTTGCGTGACAGCTTGGCGATGTGCTCGCGCACTTGACGGGCGTGGTCGTCGAGCTTGCGGCGGCGAGTGTCGTCGTCTGGAGCCTCGATGGCATCGAGGTAGGCGGCCAGCGGTGCCTTGGCATCGACCACCAGTTGCTTCCCACCGGGCAGGCGCACGATGAGATCCGGCCGCAGCTTGCCGTCTTCGCCATCGGCCGACGCCTGCTCGTAGAAATCGCAATGGTCGAGCATGCCGGCCATCTCGACCACGCGCTTGAGTTGCAGCTCGCCCCAGCGGCCGCGCGCATGCGGCGCACGCAAGGCCCGCACGAGGTTGGCGGTTTCCTTGCGCAACTGCCCCTGACCGTCTGCCAGCGCCCGCACCTGTTCGAACAGCGTGGCGTAGGCATCGATGCGCGACTTTTCAACGCCTTGCACCTGCTGCTCGAATTTTTCGAGCGAGGCGCGGATCGGTGTCACCAGCTCGCCGATGGCCTGCTGGCGTTTTTCCAGTTCGCCTTGCGCCGATTCCTGCTGCTTTTCGAGCGATAGTTTGGCCAGATCGAGAAAGGCCTGGTTGTTGCGTTGCAGGGCTTCGGCCGAAAGCGCACGGAAAGCGTCGGTGAAAGCACCGCGTGCGAACCACATGAGCACGACACCCACCAGCAAACCAACGACGAAGGCAATAATCAGTTCCATGGCATCAAAAGTCGGCGGTGGCAGGACGGCTTATTCATGGAAGCTGACGTACTCGGCAAGGTCGGCGCGTTCGCTGACCAGGCTATTTTCGGGTGCCGTCAGGTCGGCACGCCCGAGCGCCATGCCACACACCAGCTGTTCGTTATCCGGCAACGCCAGCTCGGCACTGACGATGCGGTGAAACTGGATCCACGCCGCCTGCGGGCAGGTATCGTAACCGCAGGCACGCGCCGCCAGCATCACGTTCTGCATGAAGCCGCCGTAGTCGAGCCAGCTGCCACGCCCCATGCGGCGATCGATGGTGAACATCAGGCCGACCGGGGCATCGAAGAAAGTGTAATTGCGGCGGTGCTGGGCCTGCATGGCGGCACGGTCACCCTTGGCGATGCCCAGCAAGCCATAGAGCTCGTAGCCAACCTTGCGCCGCCGCGACAAATAGGGTTCGATGAATTCCTGCGGGTAGTAGTCGTATTCATACTGGTGCTCAGCCGCCGCGTGATCGTAGGCCGCGCATACTTTCGCCACCAGATTGGCGCGCGCGGTGCCGGTAAGAACATGCACGTGCCAAGGCTGGGTATTGGTGCCGGACGGTGCGCGTGCTGCCGTGGCGAGGATCTTCTCCACTATCTGCCGTGGCACCGCTTCGGGCAGAAATGCGCGCATGGAGTGGCGCGACTCGATCAGTTGCAGGAAGTATTCACCTGGATTCATGGCAGTAACCCTCAGAGTCGGTAATCCAGTTGAATCCGCCCTTGCAGTTTTTTGGCCTGCTTGAAGGCTTCCTTCAGAACAAAACGGTCGAGTTCGTTGAGCTTCTCCGGATCGACGCGATTGGCCAGCCCCATCGGGGTGCCCTGCTGCTGTACGCGCAGGCGCAACTGCTGGAGGAAATGGAAGCCGTCAATGACCGCATGGATGTCATCGCGTCCCATCTTGCCTTTTTCGGATACCGCACGCAGTCGCTCGGTCGTACTGGTTGCGCTGATGCCATTGGCCAGCGCCAGGATGCGCGCCGCATCGACGAACAATCGTGCACCGTAGGTTTTCAGATCGAGCGTATGGGGAAATTCCTCATTAACATCGAAGGTGAAGTCGCGAATCATGCCCAGCGGTGGCTTCACGCCGACGGCGTTCTCGGCCATGAAGCGCAGGAACAGGCTGGCGCCGGGCACATGCTTGCGCAACCATTCCGCCAGTTCGTCGGTCAGCGACTCGTCACCGTAGATGGGGCGAAAGTCGAAGTAGATCGTCGCATTGAGCAAGGCTTGCGGCGAGTTCGAGTGCAGCCAGCCGTTGTAGCGCTCATGCCATTCATCGAGCGACAGGCACAGCTCCGGATTGCTCGCCATCACGTCGCCCTTGCACAAGGGGAAACCCAGGGTATCGAGACGTTTATTCACTGCCGTGGCGAAAGGCAGGAATGCCCGGCGCACCACCTCGACCTGCTCGGCAGGTGCCGCAAAGACGATGCCGTTATCCTGATCGGTGGATAAGGTCTGCTCGTAGCGCCCTTCGGAACCAAAAGCCAGCCAGGCCCAGGGAACTTTCGGCAGCTCAAACTCCAGCCGGGTCAGCTCGATCAGCCGCGCGGTCAGGTGGTCGTTGAGCGACGAGATCAACTGGGTCAAGGACTCGGCGCTACCGCCTTCTGCCAGCGTACGCGCGGCGAGACGGCGAATATCCTCCGCAGCGGAGAGTAGTCCCTCCATGTCGCGCGCACCGCGAATGGCGCCGGAAATGGCCTTGCCGCCACCGCTTTGCAGTTCGTAGATGTCTTCCTGCGAAACGATGCCGACCAGCTTGCCGGCGGCATCGACGACGATGACGTGGTGGATGCCATGACGCGCCATCACCAGTGCGGCCTGATAGACGGTAGAGCGCCAATTGAGCATCAGGAGGCCCGAATCGCTCATCACCGACATCACCATCTGGTCGAGGTCGCATGACTTCGCGGCGACCCGGTGCAACAGGTCGCGCAGGGTGAAAATGCCGATCGGCCGGCCGCTTTCCGGCTCGACCACGATGATCGAACCGATGCGATTTTCTGCCATGATTTGCACGGCCTCGCGCAGGCTCGTATCCGGTGTGGCGGTGAACGGCTTGCGGCGAATCATCGCGGCCAACTGGCTATGCAGGGTATGGCGAGTGGGTGCAGGGGTAACGGTGCTGGTGGTGGTGCTCATGGTGCATCTATCCTTCAAGACGGAATGTGGTTTTGAGTCGTTGCTGCAGCAGGCGCGCCTGCTTGAACGCCTCGAGCAATACGTGGCGATCGAATGAGTTCAGTGCTTGCGGGGCAAGCTGATTGGCGGGCGTTCTCCCCGCTTCCAAGGCCCGCTGCTGGGCAATCAGACGGATGCGCTGGAGATGCTGGAAAGCACCGGTGGCGGCCTCGGCATCGGCAGGCAGCAGGCGGCCGCTGGCAGCGGCTTGGCGCAGCCGCGCCACCGTACCGCTGTCGGCACTCGCCACACCGAAAATGCGTGCCGCGTCGACGAAGATGCGCGCACCATACTTCTTCAGGTCGACCATGCCATCCCTGGCAGCAAAATCGCGCACCAGACCGAGCGGCGGCTCCGCAGCGAGCGCATTCTCGGCAAGCATGCGCAGAAACATGTCGGCACCCGCCGTTATGCGCACCAGATGCTCCCGCAGCGCGCGCGCCAACCGTGCATCGCCGTAAAGTGCACGAAAGTCAAAGAAGATTGTCGCATCCAGCAACGCCTGCGGCTCGGGAGTACGGACCCAACTGACGAAGCGCTCGCACCATTCATCCAGTGACAGGCAGCAGGCAGCATTGCCTGCCATGATGCCACCCGCGCACAGGGGAAAACCACACCCAGCCAGCACGCCATTGATCTCACCGGCACAGGCCAGCAGCAAAGGACGCAGGGCACGCGCCTCGGCCTGGTCGGTCGCGCTGAAGATGATGCCGTTATCCTGGTCGGTGACGAAAGTCTGCTCTCTGCGGCCTTCGGAACCCAGCGCCAACCAGCACCAGGCAGTGGGTGGCAGGCGGTGGCGCGCCACCACAAGCGCAATGACGCGCACGGTTAGCGCATCGTTGAGTGCGGCTAGGGTGCGGGCGACGACGCCGGCACCGGCATCGGCGTCGATCATCGTGGCAATAACCGAATGAATTTCAGAGCCGATCTGCGCGAGGCTGGCGGTATCGCGCGCCGACATGCAGCGCCGTGCCAGTGTCTCGACCCGCTCCACCCATTCATCGTGCACGACCACCATCGTGGAAATTCTGTCTCCGGGCACGTCAGTACTTCACGCGAGCGAGGTAGGTTTTTTCGGCAGCCTCGAGCGCCTGGCGCAGGGTGTGGATACCCATGTCATTCAGGAGCGGGATCATCTTGAGGAAGACTTCGCCGGTGACGAACGCATCGCCCAAAGCGGTATGCCGGCCAATGACATTGATGCCGAGCCGCGCCGCAATGGCTTCGAGCTTGTGCGTTTCCTGGTTGGGATGGATCACCGCCGAGAGCAGCAGCGTATCGAGTACCGGCTGGTCGAAGCGCAGGCCGGTACTTTCCTCCTTGAGCTGCAGGAAGCGCATGTCGAAGGCGGCGTTGTGCGCCACCAGCACCGTTTCGGCGCAAAATTCGTGAAACACCGGCAGCACGACGTCGATGGTCGGCTGGCCGCGCACCATGTCTTCGGTAATGCCATGAATCGGAATGCCCTCGGGGCGCAGCGGCCGCCGCGGATCGATGATCTGGTCGATCACTTCCTGCCGCAGCAGGCGGCCATTGATGGCACGCACGGCGCCGATCTGGATGATCTCGTCACCGGCCGACGGCTCGAGCCCGGTAGTTTCGGTATCGAATACCGAAAAGGCAACTTCGGTGAGTTTGCGGTCGAGGTCAATGCGCGTGTCACTGAAATTGAACAGGTTGAAATCGTAATACTCCGGCCGGCTCTCGCCCTGGACGTGCGGTACGGACTCGATATGCTGGGTCTCCGGTGTCGCCGCAACCGGCAGGACGAAGCGGAAAAAGGCGCGATGCACCGCCTTCTCGCGTTGGTACCAGATCTCGCCGCCATGACGCTGGGCAACGTCACGCAGGGTCAGCGGGCTGGACTCGGTGCCAACGGTCATCGCTTCCAGTTCCCAGGTGTAAAGCGTCTCGGACGACACTGTCGTGCCCGACCAGATCAGGTCGATGAAAGCCATCTGGCCCTCGGCAATCAGGCGGAAACGCAACTCGCGAATATCGTAATGGTCCTGCAGGCGAGAGGCGAGGAAGGTGATGGCCTGGATCAGCGCAAAACTGTCGACACGCATCCACAGGCTGTCGTCGAGTTCTTCGCACTTCGTCGCCAGCTTGAGCTTGTCCTCGATGCGATGCTGCGCGGCGGCCACAACGTCCATGCCCAACACGTCTTCGAGCGGCCAGCGCGTCTTCAATGAGTCGGCGAACTCGGTCGTGGTCTTGGCCAGCCGCTCGCTCATGCGCGCGGTTTCCTCATCGATGATGCCGACGAAGCGCTCGCGATAGGCGGGTTCCATATCCGGGCTGTCGATCAGGTTCTCGACCGCCGCGCGAATATTGCCGAGCGATGAACGCGAACCATCGGTCAGCGACTGCAAGGCCTGATCACGCTGCGTTTCGCGCTCGAAACTCTTGGTAATGTTTTCGATGGTCAGCACGTAGCCAGTGACCATGGCGCCGGCTTCCGCACTTTCCGGCACACTCAGCACCGGGGCCATCTGGGCGCGCAGCAACAGGCCGGAACGCGTGGTAGTGATGAAGTTGGCCACCGGTTCGGCGCTGCCATTTTCGAGTCGCTGGCGAATGTTTTCCAGTGCATGGGTGATCTGGGCCCGCTCCAGCATCGAGAATATCGAGCGGCCGAGTCCGATCAGCGCGCCGCCACTCATCGAGGTCGGCCCCTGCGCCAGGGCCTTGAACTGCAAGCGCGCACGATTGTTGTAGAGCAGGATGCGGCCGTCGAGGTTGCACACCACCACCCCCAGCGCCAGCTCCGACATCAGCGCCGCCAGACGATTCTTCTCGGCCTCGACCGAGGCGTTGGCTTCGGCTATCTGGGCCTCGACATCGGTCAGCAGGGCATCGCGCTGCTGGGCCAGATCATTGGCGGCACGCGCCAGTTCCTGTACTTCAGGCGGGCCTGCGGGCGTGACGCGAAAATTGCGGTTGGCGCTGAGCATCAGGCGCAAGGTTTCAGCCATGGCCATCAGGCCCTGCACATACTGTTTGAACAGCGCACGCAATAATTGCAGGCCGAGGAAGAGGCCGACTATCGTCATCAGGCCGCCGATCGGCAACCAGCGATCCATGGCCTCATGAAAACCGAGGCGCTGTGCCTCGTTCAGGTCAGCGTAGAGAATGGCTACCGTCACAGAAAACGGACCCGTCATCAGCAGGCCGAGAACCACGATGGCGAGAATGAAGCGGATGCGGGCGTTCATGCGAGCAACGTCTTGATCTGAGCGACCAGCTCCTTGGTCGAGAACGGCTTGGTAACGTAGAGATCGGCACCGAGCGCGATACCCTTCGCCACCTCGGTTTCCCGTCCCTTGGCGGTGAGCATGATGATCTTGAGGCCGACGCGTGCCGGGTCGGCACGCAATATCTGGCAAACCTCGTAGCCGGATTTATTCGGCATCATCACATCGAGGAGCACGAGATCCGGGGCGAAGCTGGCCACCTTCTCGAGCGCGGCATCCCCATCGCCAGCCACGGCAATTTCGAAGCCTTCCTTCTTCATCATGAATTCGAGCGACAGGACGATATTCGGCTCATCGTCCACGATCAACACTTTTTTTACCATGGTTTCCTCCCGCCTTCTATTTCCCGGCATTATCGCCTGTTGTCAGCGGCAGGGTGAACACGAAAACGGCCCCCCCCTCCACCGGGTTTTCGAGCCAGAGCCGGCCACCGAAGTACTCGATGATCTGGCGACTGATCGGCAGCCCCAGGCCGGTACCCTGTGGCTTGTCGGTCAGCACATCCTGCCCGCCCTGGCGAAACCGCTCGAAAATCACCGCGCGGTCCTCGCTGCGGATGCCCGGACCATTATCGGCAACGGCTACCCTCACCTCGGACGCCGTCCCGCCAGCGCCGACTTTTACTCGTCCTGAATTCTGCGGCACGAATTTAACCGCATTCGATAACAGGTTGATCATCACCTGCATCAGGCGATCGCGGTCGGCCTGCACGGTGGGTAAGGGCGCGGCGATTTCCAGCTGCAAGGTCACGCCCTGATCCTTGTACAGTTGGCTCAGCGACGCGCTGGCTTCAACGATGACCTGCGCCAGATCGACCGCGCTGCTGGTCCAGTCGGCACGTCCCGACTCGAGCTTGGCGAGATCGAGAATCTGGTTGATGAGGCGCGACAGCCGTTCGGTCTCGCTGACGATGATGCCGAGGAAACGCGTGCGCTCGGTCAGTTCGATACGCGGATCTTCATGCAGCATTTCGGAGAAGGCGCGAATCGAGGTCAGTGGCGTGCGCAGTTCGTGGGTCACGGTGGAAATGAAATCGTCCTTCATGCGGTCGAGTTCGCGCAATTGTTCATTCGCGGCGCGCAATTCGGCGGTAGCCCGCGTCAATTCCTGTGACTTCTGTTCCAGTTCGTGACTGTAGGCGCGCACCTGCGAAGCCTCGTCGAGAATGTTCATCACCTCGTCGAGACCGAGCGGCTCCTCTTCGACGACCGAGGCCACCATCACGCGCGCCGAGGCCGAGCCAATGGCACCCGCCAGCTGTCTTTCGGCGAAATGCACCAGATCGGCATCCGCTTTCAATTGCGCCAATGGCGTGCCACGCATCTGGGCATAACGCTCGAACGCCACCTGGGCCTTTTCCGGACCCAGAAAACGTCCGGCCAATGCCAGCAAGTCAGTGACCTGGGAGAGCGTGCTACTGCCGGCGGCAATCCGCCCACGCCAATGGCCACTCTCTTCTGCTTGCAAGGCATCGACAAACAGGCCGGCCTGACGCGCTTCGCGTGCATCGGGCGGACGCACCAGCGAAAAACCGATGTAGGCACCAATATTGGCCAGCAGACTCCAGAGCAAACAGTGACTGATCTCATCCAGTCCCGTCAAACCGAACAGTTGTTGTGGGCGCAGCAGTTCCATGCCGAACAATCCGGCCGACATGAAGTCAGCCGGCAGCCAGCCGGACTTGGCAAATGAGGGTAAGAGCAAGGCATAGATCCAGACCGCGAAACCGGCGGAAAGTCCCGCCAGCGCACCGCTGCGGGTCGCCCCTTTCCAGTAGAGTCCGCCGATCACCGCCGGCGCGAATTGCGCCACGGCCGTGAAAGAAATCAGACCGATGCTGACCAGTGCATAGGCCTCACCGGCCAGGCGGAAATACAGGTAGCCCAACATGAGAATGACGACGATTGCCCAGCGCCGAATTTCCAGCAGCAGACCCGAAAGGTCGGCCCGCTCCCGCAATCCAAACCAGCCGTGGCGCAGTAACAGGGGCATGACGAGGTCGTTGCACACCATGGTGGACAGGGCAATGGTTTCGACGATGACCATGCCGGTGGCGGCCGACAATCCGCCGATGTAGGCCAGCAGCGCCAGGCCGCCCTGCTGGTTGGCCATCGGCAGCGTCAGCACGAAGGTATCGGCATCCACGCCGCTGCCCTGACCAAAATGCAGCAAGCCGCCGAGCGCGATGGGCAGCACGAACAGGTTGATGAGAAACAGATAGAGCGGGAACAACCAGGCCGCGCGGCGCAGGTGCGCTGCGTTAACATTTTCCACCACGGCGATCTGAAACTGCCGTGGCAAGAGCAGTACCGACAGAAACGAAAGAAAGGTCAGTGCCGCCCAACTGCCGTAGCTGGCTGCCGTGTCGACCGTAGTCAGCAGCCGCGCCAGTTTCGGCACCTCACTGGCGCGCGCAAAGAGGTCACCGATGCCGTCGAACAGGCTATAGGTGACAAACAAACCGACCGCGATGAAGGAAACCAGCTTGACCACCGACTCGACGGCAATCGCCGCGACCATGCCCTCGTGGCGCTCGGTGGCGTCGAGGTGGCGCGTGCCGAAGAGAATGGTGAAGGCGGCCATGATCATCGCCACGTAGAGCGCGCTGTCCTGCAACAGCGGCACCGTTCCGGCCTTGACCGGCATGACGATCTCGGGCGCGGCGGCGAGAATGGTGAAACTGTTGGAGACAGCCTTGAGTTGCAGCGCGATGTAGGGAATCACCCCCACCACCGCGATCACCGTCACCAGGCCGCCGAGCAACTGGCTCTTGCCATAGCGCGAGGCGACGAAATCGGCAATCGACGTAATGCGATTGGCCTTGGCAACGCGGATGATCTTGTGGATGACGAACCAGCCCAGCGCCATCATCAGTGTCGGGCCGAGATAGATCGGCAGGAAGCCGATGCCGGTGGCCGCCGCGCGACCGACGCTGCCGTAAAAAGTCCACGTCGTGCAATACACCGCCAGCGACAGCGCATAGACCGTGGGGTTATCGATCAGCGAGCGTCCCTGGTCGGCGCGCCGGTCGGCCAGCCAGGCAATCGCAAACAGGATACCGAGATAAGCAAACGAAGCGAGGATGACGACCCAACCGGTGAGCATCAGTCCTGCCTCTTCTCGATGACGATGGCAACCAGCAGGATGAATCCCAGCCACGCCGAAAATATGTAGGCGTACAGCACGGGGATACCGAAAAGCGCGGCAGCCTTGTTGAACAAGGCCAACAGGGGATAGTTGAAGAGCAGGCAACCCAGCAGAAAAACGGCGGCCAGCCGCTGGGTGGTCAGACGTGATCGATACATCAGCACCCCCTAATACCGTGCGCTTGCAAGCAACCGACAAGCTCGCCGCAGCGAGCCTTACATCACTTTAGCTGCTCGTAGAGTAGCCCCATGATCTTGCGTGCAGTTTCTGAATTATCTGCACCACCTTCACGCGTGAGAATACGCAACTTGCTGTCACTTCCCTCTGCGGCAACATGGATGCGGTATTGGGCTTTCGTGTCGATCTCCGACTTGCCGCCCTTCCAGAAAGCCAGCTTGGACATCCAGCCATCGCCCTGCTTCTTCTTGTTATCGATCTCGGGATCGATGTAGCGCACGAAATAGAGGCCCTGCGTACGGTCACGGTCCTCGACGGTAAAACCGACACGATCAAGGGCCAGCCCGACACGACGCCAGGCGCGGTCGAAAGGTTCCTGCAGGGTCAGCGCCCCGGCACCATCGGCGGCGCGCGTAAGCTTGGCGCGTTCCTGCTTCGGCTCAACTGCCATCAAGGTCTTGGCACGTGCTTCGTCGGCTCCCAGGCGAACCATCAGGCGCCGCAGCATCTCGGCTTCGAGATCGGGATCGGCGGGACGCGGCTGCCAGCGGGTTTCCGACTTGCCCTCGTTGGTGTAGATCTCATACATGCCGCGGTGGCTGACGTAGATCTCCGTGGTACCCGGTTCTGCACCTTTTTCGAGGCGGGTGCGGAACTTGTCGCGCTCCGCCGTCGAATACAGGCTGTCGAATACCTTGCCGAGCGTCCCGCGAAGGATATCCTGCGGCAACTTGGCGCGGTTTTCAGCCCAGTCAGTCTCCATCACGCCGGCCTCGGGCAATTCGACATCGACGATGAACCCAGTCTCCTGCCAGAACTCCTTGATCGCAGGCCACAGCTTGTCGGGCGAGCCTACGGCCACCAACCAGCGCTGCGACCCCGCACGCTCGACACGCATCTTGTCGACGCTCGGCAACACTACGGCAGTAGTCGATGCCGCAGTCGCGCCAGCTCCCGTACGCTCACCGGCATAGGCAGAAAAAGTAGCGCTGCCCTTCGGGCTGACATCCGGCACGGCATAGCGATCATCGCGCGTCGGCTGGGTCAGATCGGGCGGAATCTCAAGTGTCGGCAACTTGCCGGCCGACTTGTATTCGATCTTTTTCGACTCGGGCAGGATGTTGCCCGAGCAGGCGGAAACCAGCAGGGCCGCAGCCGCCAGCAAGAACAAAGACAAAGAGCAAGGAATACGTTTCATCTTTTCTGCTTCAGACATTGATGCCGGCCTCGCGCATGGCGGAGAACACCCGCTCGTGAAACTCGGGTGACAGTATCGTCAGCGGCAGGCGGAGTGCATCCTTGACCAGACCCATACGGGCACAGGCCCACTTGACGGGAATCGGATTGGCTTCACAAAACAGTTGCTTGTGCAGGCCGAGCAACTGGGCATTGATCTCGCGTGCAACCTTGACGTCACCCGCCAGACCAGAAAAAATCATCGCATGCATCAGTTTGGGCACCACGTTGGCGGTCACCGAAATCGTGCCATGCCCACCCAGGAACACCAGCGCGAGTGCGGTGGCATCGTCGCCGCTGTAAATGGCAAAACCGGGCGGGGCGCGCTTGATGAGATCGGTGCCGCGCTCGAGGTTGCCCGTCGCATCCTTGATGCCGATGATGCCGCGCACCTGTGCCAGACGCAACGCAGTGTCGTTGCTCATGTCGGCTACCGTGCGCCCCGGTACGTTGTAAAGAATCAGGGGCAGATCAACCGCCTCGGCGATGGCCTTGAAGTGGCGATAAAGCCCTTCCTGCGTCGGTTTGTTGTAGTAAGGCACAACCGAAAGATGAGCGGTGGCGCCAACCGCCTTGGCACACTGGGCAAGTTCGATTGCCTCGCTGGTCGAATTGGCACCGGTACCGGCAATCACTGGAATGCGGCCGGCAACATGTTCGACAGTGGCACGAATCAGCGTGCAATGCTCATCCATATCGACGGTCGGCGATTCGCCGGTGGTGCCGACCACGACCACTGCATCTGAACCCTCGGTGATATGCCAGTCGAGCAGGCGGCACAAAGCCGGCAGATCAAGCGAGCCATCCTCGTTCATGGGGGTGACGATGGCGGGAATGGAACCTTGGATCATCGGTAAGCTCATTTTGTAAAAGACCGGATTTTAACGGAGCGCCCACCGGGGTCGGTGGGCAGGAATGTAAGTAAAGGTTACAACTCGGCCAATGCCTTGATGTGCGCCGCCACGCTGCGCGCCAGCGGCGACATCACATAACCGCCCTCCAGCATCGACACGATGCGTCCCTGTGCCGTTTCCTTCGCCACCTGCAACAACTGTTCGGTCACCCAGGCGTAATCGGATTCGAGCAACCCCAGGTTGCCCATATCGTCCTCATAGTGGGCATCAAAACCGGCCGAGATAAAAATCATCTCAGGTGCGAACTCGCGCAGACGCGGCAGCCAGATTTCATTCACCACCTCGCGGAAGGCATCGCCGCGCGAGCGCGCCGGCATCGGCACATTGCACATGTTGGGGGCTGGTTCGTCGTCACCGCTGTATGGGTAAAACGGATGCTGGAAGATGCTCACCATCAGCGTGCGCATGTCGTTTTCGAGGATGTTCTCGGTACCGTTGCCGTGGTGTACGTCGAAATCGATCACCGCTACCCGCTTGAGCCCCCAGGCGTCCAACGCATGCCGGGCTGCCACCACGATGTTGTTGAAGAAGCAGAAGCCCATCGACCGCGCATACTCGGCGTGGTGACCGGGCGGACGTACCGCGCAGAAAGCGCTCGGCACCTCCTTGCGCATCACCAGATCGGTCGCCAGCACACCGGCGCCCGCAGCCCGCAAGGCCGCCTTCAAGGTGCCCGGACTCATCGCTGTGTCTGGATCAAGGTGGTGGATGCCATGCTCGGGTACGCTGGCAATGATCATGTCGATATAGCTTTGCGGATGCGCACGCAACAGGTGCTCCATCTCGGCGACCGGCGCATCGTGGAAAGAAAGGTAAATATCGAGGCCAGCAGCGATCAATCGATCCTGGATGGCGCCGAGCCGATCGGGGCATTCGGGGTGGTGAGACCCCATGTCATGCAGCAGGCAATCACGGTGGGTAATAAAGGCAATGGTCATGGCGTCACAAAATTATTACAGGGAAGGCTTCGCTTACAATCTGGCAAAAGTAGCATTATGACCTTTTCGAGAAAATTTTTCTCATGGCCCCAACGCACAAAAATACCGCACTCACACCGGTGCTCGCCGCTGCCGGCGCGATCATCCTCGGCAAGGAACACCAGTTGCGCCTGGCGCTCTCCTGCCTGCTGGCGCGCGGCCACCTGCTGATCGAAGATCTGCCGGGTGTCGGCAAGACCACGCTGGCGCATACGCTCGCCCGCCTGCTCGGGCTGGATTTCCAGCGCATCCAGTTCACCAGCGACATGCTGCCGGCCGACATCCTCGGCATCTCGGTGTTCGATCGCGAGCGTGGCGATTTCCGCTTTCACCCCGGTCCCATCTTCACCCAGGTGGTGCTGGCCGACGAAATCAACCGTGCCACCCCCAAGGCGCAAAGTGCCCTGCTTGAGGCGATGGAAGAGCAGCAGGTCACCATCGAAGGCGCGACCCGCCCCTTGCCACAACCGTTTTTCGTCATCGCCACGCAAAACCCTTCGCACCAGATCGGCACCTTCCCGCTGCCAGAATCACAGCTTGATCGCTTCCTGATGCGCATCGAACTGGGCTACCCCAACCGTGCCGCCGAGCGCGCCCTGCTCGAAGGCCGCGACCGCCGCAGCCTGCTGGCTGAAGCCACATCGCTGCTGTCGCCTGAAATCCTGCGTGCGGAACAGTTACGCGCTGCCACACTGCATGTTGCCGCACCGCTCTTTGATTATGTGCAAGCGCTGGTCACCTACACCCGCAACGCCGCCGACTGGAAAACCGGCCTGTCGCCGCGTGCCGGACTCGGCCTGATTGCCGCCGCACGCGCCTGGGCGCTGCTCGAGGGACGCGACCATGTGCTGCCCGAGGATGTTCAGGCAGTACTTCCAGCCGTCGCCGTGCATCGTCTGCCCGCGTCTGGCGATCAACGCAGCGCCGCCGAAATCGCCCAAGCCCTGATCGAAGCCGTCCCGCTACCTTAATCCCATGCTGTTGGCCAACGGAAAATTGGGCCGCAATCTTTACCATCGCTTCACCACCTGGGCGCTGCGCGTGCATGCGCCCGAACCGGTCCCCGTCGTACTCAACCAGCGCCGCGTTTATGTACTGCCCACGCGCGCCGGTCTGCTCTATGCCGTTTCGCTCATTGTCATGCTGATCGGGGCCATCAACTACAACCTGAGCCTCGGCTACGGCCTCGTTTTTCTGCTTGCCGGCCTGGGTGTCACGACCATCCTGCATACCTTTCGCAATCTCGCCGGTCTCTCCATCACCGTCGGCGCCTGCACCCCGGTATTTGCCGGCGAGACCGCACGCTTCCCGCTCATCCTGCATAACGCCGATAACCGCACGCGGCAACTGGTTCGTCTCAATCTGCCCGATCAGACCAGCATCGCTGCGGATGTGCCCGCTACCAGCAGCACACGCGCCCTCCTGCCGCTGCCGGCAACACGGCGCGGCTGGCTCGCCATGCCACGCGCCACGCTGGCAACGGTGTGGCCGCTCGGCCTGGTACGCGCCTGGAGCTACACCGTACCCGCCCTCGCCTGCCTGGTTTACCCCAAGCCTGCCGATGCCGTCCCGCCAGCGCCGACTTTTGGCGACCTGCAGGGCGGCAGCCTGCCCAGCGACACGGGCGATGAGGATTTCGCCGGACTGCGTCGCCACCAACCGAGCGACCCGCCACACCACGTCGCCTGGAAGGCAGTGGCGCGTCAGGGCCCTCACGCGACGTTGCAGACCAAACAATTTTCCGGCACTGCAGCCCCGGCCCTCTGGCTCGACTGGACGATGCTGCCCGGCATGGATGTCGAAACACGTCTGTCAGTACTGACGCGCTGGGTACTCGACGCAGAATCCGCCGGACTGAGCTGGGGGCTGCGTCTGCCGGACGAGGAAATTCCCCAGGCCCATGGCCCGGATCACACCCACGCCTGCCTCAAGGCGCTCGCGCTATATGGCCAGTAAACCTGCCCCCATAGCGCACCCGCTCACCCCAATGCAGACCTGGTGGCTGCTTGCCACGGGGCTGGCCGCCTTCGCCCCGCTGACACCACAGGTGCCCCTCTGGTTATCCGCCGTCACTGGCGCCGCCTTCTGCTGGCGCATCGCACTGGCGTGGTGGCACCAGCCATTGCCGACGCGTTGGGTGCTGGTTTTCGTCACCCTCGCCGGCACAACCGGAGTCTTCATCCAGTACCGCACCTTGTTCGGCCAACAGGCTGGTGTCGCCCTGCTGCTGATTTTTCTCGCCCTGAAACAGCTCGAAGCACGCGCGCCGCGCGACGGGCTTGCCATCGTACTGCTCGCCTACTTCCTCACGCTCACGCAGTTTTTCGAGAACCAGTCGATACCTGTCGCCGCGACCATGCTCGGCACCCTCATCGTCACCACCGCCGCACTCGCCAGCCTCACCGATAGTCGGGCGCGTCCCGTTGCTTTGATCAGATTGGCCGGCCTGATGCTGGCGCAGGCACTACCCTTCATGCTGATCCTGTTCGTGCTGTTCCCGCGCGTCTCCGGCCCACTCTGGGGCTTACCCACAGACGCCTACAGCAGCCTCACCGGACTTTCCGACAACATGTCGCCCGGTGCGATCAACAACCTGATCCAGTCAGATGCCATCGCCTTCCGCGTCAAGTTCGACGAAACCGTGCCGCCCAGGAAGGAACTCTACTGGCGCGGCCCGGTACTCGCCCGACTGGACGGTCGCACCTGGCGTCAGGGCATCAGGGCTACCATCGTCAGCATGCCCAAGCCACCGCTTGACGCCAGTCCAATGTATGCCTACACCGTTACGCTGGAGCCACACAACAAACCCTGGCTGTTCGCACTCGAATTCCCCAATATCCTGCCGCCCGACGCCATCCTCACCACCGATTTTCAGCTCCAAAGCAAGAAACTGGTCCGCGAACGCAAGCGCTACACGATGATCTCGCGACCCGAGTTGCCTTATCGCGAGGAAAACCGTGGAATCTTGTTCGAAGCCCTGCATCTGCCGCCCAACGACAATCCACGCACCACGGCACTGGGCATGCGCTGGCAGAACGAGGGCGGTACCGACTCTCAGCGTCTGCAGCGCGCCATCACATTCATGCGCGACCAGCGACTGCTATACACCCTGCAACCGCCATTGATGAGCATGCATGTTGCCGACGAATTTCTCTTCGACTACAAGCGCGGCTTCTGCGAACACTTTTCGGCGGCTTTCGTCGTACTGGTGCGTGCCGCTGGCGTACCAGCCCGCGTCGTTACCGGCTATCAGGGCGGCGAGCACAATCCCGTCGACGACACCTGGGTGATCCGCCAGTCCGACGCTCATGCCTGGGCTGAAGTCTGGCTGGAGGGGCGCGGCTGGATACGTGTCGACCCCACCGCAACCAGCGTGCCGGCACGCATCGAGCAAAATCTTGCTGCCGCCGTACCGGCCGGCGAACCACTGCCCTTCCTCGCACGTGCCGGCTTCGACTGGCTGCGCGAAGTGCGCTTTCGCTGGTGGGCCGTCAACAATTCCTGGAACCAGTGGGTGCTCGGCTATGACCCGCAGCGACAGCGCGAGCTGCTCGAAAAACTGGGCATGCACGCGCCCGACTGGGGCAAGATGACCGCCGCGCTGGCGGTGCTGTGCGGCAGCCTGCTGCTGATGCTCAGCGCCTGGATGCTCTACCGCCGGCCGCGTCTGGATCCGGTCGAGAGACAGTGGCGCAAGCTCTCGCGCCGTCTCGGCAAACGGGGCCTGTCGCGCCAGCCCTGGGAAGGTCCACGCGATTACGCACAGCGCATCGCGCAGGCGCAACCCGCGAATGCGGGCGAAATCGGCCGCATCGCTGCGCTTTATATCGGGCTGCGTTACGGTAGGCTGTCACCTCGCCTGATCGACGCACTGCGCCGCCAAGTCGCGGCCTTCAAACCATGACCCGTCTCATCACAGTTATTGCCTGTCTGTTCTTCACCACCAGCGCCCATGCCAATAACTACGCTCAACGCGACGACGTGCAAGTCTTCATCGCCGACATGCAGTCGCGCCACGGCATCGACGCCGACCGCCTCGCCGCGCAGTTTTCTCGAACCCGGCCGATACCGGCAGTTCTGAAGGCCATTGCGCCTCCCGCCGATCCGGGCATTCGCTCCTGGGAGGTTTACCGCCAGCGCTTCATCGAACCACGCCGCATTACCGCCGGCCTCGATTTCTGGCGCAAACACGAGGCTACGCTGGCGCAGGCACAAGCACTCACCGGCGTGCCCGCCGAAATCATCGTTGCGATCATCGGCATCGAAACTTTTTACGGCAAGCATCTTGGCCGCTTCGACACTTTCGCTGCACTGACCACGCTCGCCTTCGACTACCCGCCGCGTGCCGACCTGTTCCGCCGCGAACTCGAAGCCCTGCTGCTGCTGGCGCGCGATGAAGGCCGCTCACCCGGCAGCTACCGCAGTTCCTTCGCCGGTGCCATCGGCCTGCCACAATTTTTGCCATCCAGCATCCGTGCCTATGCCGTCGACTTCGACAGGAATGGCCACATCGACCTGCCCGGCAGCCCGACCGATGCCATCGGCAGCGTCGCCAACTTCCTCAAGGTGCATGGCTGGGAAACTGATGGGCCGATCGCACTACCGGTAAAAGTCGGCGCTGGCGAGACGGCACAAACGATGGGGTCAGGCGGGGCGACGCCCGAGTCCCTGATTGCCGAAGGCATCAAGCCCACACGCCGGCCTACGGATTTGCGGGAATTCGGCATCGATGTTCCCGCCGATGTACCCGACGCGCCGGCCGCTCTCATCGATCTGATAACACCCAACGCCCCGATGGAATACTGGCTCGGCTACCAGAATTTTTACGTGATCACGCGCTACAACCGCAGCAGCTTCTATGCAATGGCGGTATTTCAGTTTTCGCAGGCGTTGAAGCAGCGCAATTAAGTTACAGCAGCGACCGCACAGTCATGCCCTGCCGTGCCAGCCGCTGCCGCAGGCGTGCGAGCGCCTCCACTTGCAGTTGCCGCACGCGCTCACGCGTAACACCAAGTTCGTGCGCCAGCGTATCGAGCGTGGCGATGTCCTGGCCGTTGAGGCCGTAGCGTGCTTCGACGACACGACGGTGCCGTTCGGACAGTTCGGCGACCCAGTCCGCCACATGCTGTCCGAGTTCGGCCAGTTCGAGGGCCGCTTCGGGATCGACGGCGCCATCGTCGGCCAGGGCATCGGCGACGGTGAGGTCGGGATCAATGTCCAGGGGGGCATCGAGCGACGTGGTGCGTTCGTTGAGGGCAAGGATATGGCGAATTTCCTCGACGGGCTTGTGGAGCAGTTTGGCCACGGTTTCCAGCGCCGATTCGGCTTCTGCCGTTTCGCCGGTTTCGACACCGAGTTTGCGCAAGGCATGCAGGACGGTATTGAGTTCCTTCACCACATGCACCGGCAAGCGGATGGTGCGTGACTGGTTCATGATGGCGCGCTCGATATTCTGGCGCACCCACCAGGTGGCGTAGGTGGAAAAGCGGAAACCACGCTCCGGGTCGAATTTTTCCAGCGCGTGAATCAGGCCGAGATTGCCTTCCTCGATCAGGTCGTCAAAAGCGATGCCGCGATTTTGATAGTGTTTGGCGATACTCACCACCAGCCGCAGGTTGGCCTCGATCATGTGCTGGCGGGCGGAAAAATCGCCGGCGCGAGTGGCGCGCGCCAAAGCCAGCTCTTGCGCCGGCTTCAAGAGCGGCGTGGCACCGATCTCGTTGAGATAAAGCTGGGTAACGTCGTCGAGAAAACCGTCCTGCCCCGTTGGCTCATGCCCGGCATCTGCCAGGGCCTCACCAGCGGGGGGTGAATCGCTATCGGTATCGGCCATCAGCGCGCCGGCAGAAACTTGAGCGGATCAAGCGGCTTGCCCTGCTGCCGCAACTCGAAATGCAGCTTCGGCTGGTCGGTATCGGAATTGCCAAGTTCGGCAATTTTCTGCCCGCGCGTCACCATCTGGCTTTCCTTGACGATGATCTGGCTGTTGTGCGCATACACCGAGCTGTAGCCACCACTGTGCAGCACCACCACCAGGTTGCCGTATTTCGCCATGGCACCCACATAGATCACCTTGCCGGCAGCGACGGCCTGCACCGGATCACCAATCTTGCCGGCGAGGTCGATACCCTTGCTCACCTCCTGACCACCGGCACCACTCTCACTGAAGTTGCCCAGTAGTTTGCCTGCCGTTGGCCAGGACCATTCGATCTCGCTGGCTGCCGGGGGCGGCTGATTGACCGGCGCGGCCGGCTTTTCGGCTGGCGATGCAGCCGTAGCCAGTGAAGGCGACGGCGCGGGCGCTGCTGCGGCAGGCGCAGTCCCTTGCGCTTTCAGTCGTGCGAAGTTCTCTTCCGAATACGGCAACTTGCCACCCTTGGGCGCGCGCTTGAGCATTTCGGAATTGGCTGAAAAAGTCGGTGCTGGCGGGACGGCACCAGCCGGGCCCGCCGTGTGAGTGGGGACGGCAGCAGGCGCAGCCGTTCCAGACGGCGCGCTATCCAGTGAGCGCGCAACGACCGGCCCCCCAATCGCAATCGGCCGCACCTCGGTGCCTTCGCTCACTGGCGCGCCGCCCGGCGCAAGCGTGGGCGCAACACGCAGTTGCTGACCAATCTTGATGCTGTTGATATTCTCGATGTTGTTCCATGCCGCCAGATCACGATGATCGACACCATGCGCCAGAGCGATGTTTTTCAGCGTATCGCCCTTCTTGACGGCGTAAAGCTTTTCGCCGGCAGCGCCCGGCTTGACCGAGGCCCCGCCGCCCTGGCGGGCATCGGCCACTGGCGCAGGCGACGTACTGGCGCAGCCGGCCAGGGCCAGCGTCAGGATCAGGGTCAGCAGAAGGATGGGCAACCTGAGCATCAACCCACCCCCGGCAGCAAGGGCACGAAGCGCACCGCGTCGGAGCGCGTTTCGACGTAACCTTGCGGCGTTTTTTCAATCATGCATAACACCTGATCTCCTCCTCCCACCGGCATGACGAGACGTCCACCGCTGGCAAGTTGGTCGAGCAAAGACTGCGGCACGCTGGCACCGGCGGCAGCGACGATGATGGTATCGAAGGGAGCCGCCTCGGGCAGTCCACCCATGCCATCGGCGTGCTTGAGGCGAATGCGCGTCAGCTTGAGTTGCTTGAGGTTTTCGCGCGCCCGCGCCAGCAGCGGCGCCAGTCGTTCGACACCGAATACCTCACGCGTCAGTTGTGCCAGCACCGTTGTCTGATAACCGCAGCCGGCGCCGATTTCGAGGGTCTTGCCCAGGGCGGCACGTCCGTCCAACAACAGTTCGATCATGCGCGCCACGATGTAGGGCTGCGAGATGGTCTGGCCGAGGATCAGCGGCAGCGCGGTATCTTCGTAGGCGCGGTGCGCCATCGCCTCTTCAATAAAAATATGGCGTGGCACGGCTGCCATCGCCATCAGAACCTGTTCGTTACGGATGCCCTGCTCACGCAGACGCTCGATCATGCGGCCGCGGGTGCGCTCGGAGGTCATGCCAACACCAGGGAATGCGCTCAGGGCATTCATCAGTCCAGCCATTTCCGTAGCCGCTCCATCTGCCCGACGTGGGTCAGATCAACCTGCAGCGGCGTCACCGAGACCCAGCCGTTGGCCACGGCATGGAAATCAGTGCCTTCGCCGGCATCGGCCGCCGCCCCGGCGGCACCGACCCAATACACCGTCTCACCACGCGGCGAGACCTGCCTCACCACCGGCTCAGCCTTGTGGCGGCGCCCCAGGCGGGTAATACGAACGCCTTCCAGCACATCGTAGGGAACATCCGGCACATTGACATTGAGCAACACCGGCGCACCGAAAGGCTGCGCCCGGAAGCGTTCGGCCAGTTCGCGCGCGACGCGAGCCGCCGTAGCAAAATATTTACCCTCGAAACTGCCCAGTGACACGGCGATCGATGGCACACCGAGCAGATAGCCCTCCATCGCCGCCGCCACCGTGCCTGAATACACCGTGTCGTCACCCATGTTGGGGCCGAGATTGACACCCGACACCACCATGTCTGGCTCGTGATCGAGCATGCCGGTCACCGCCAGATGTACGCAGTCGGTGGGCGTGCCATTCACATAATGGAAACCATTGGCGGCCTGTTTGAGATGGAGCGGCCGATCGAGCGTCAGGGAATTGGATGCGCCGCTGCGATTGCGCTCGGGCGCCACCACGGTGAGATTGCCCATGCTGCGCATCGCCTCGGCCAGTGCCGCCAGACCGGGCGCGAAGTAACCATCATCGTTGGAAAGAAGGATGCGCATCATGCTCCCGCCGAGCCATCCCAAGGGAACATGCGCCCCCCCGTGGGGGGCAGCGAGCCGAGTTTGCGAGCGTGGGGGGCCATTTCTATCTTAAGAAGTTCAGGCTGATTTCGCGAAACTTGTCGGTGCCGGCCTGGTGCAACCACTCGAAAGCCACCATCTCGCGGCAAACAATCGTAATGCCCTGCGCGCGCATGCGCTCCAACGCCAGGTCTTTGTGTTCGGGGTCGCGCGAACCGATGGCCTCGGCAACGACAAACACCTGCTTGCCGGCGGCGGCAAGTTCCAGCACCGTCTGCAGCACGCAAACATGCGCCTCGATGCCGCACACCACCACTTGCGGCCGCTCCATACCTGGCAGCCCCGGCAAACAGTTACCGGCAACACAGGAAAAGTGCAGCTTCTCGGCAGTTGCCCCAACGGGCAGTCGTGCCGCCAGCTGCGCATGCGTATGACCGATGCCCTTTGGATACTGCTCGGTCGCCGCCACTGGCACGTCAAGCCGCTGCGCCACCTGGACCAGCCAGTCGATATGACCGAGCATGCGCTGCCAGCCATGCACATGGGACAGCAGACGCTCCTGGACATCGACGACCAGCAGAGCCGATCGATCGGCGCAAATCAGGGGAGTTGAACTCATTCCTCAATTTTACCGGACACCCGCCCAGCCGGTTCGACAAACTGCGACTGAAACATGGCCTGTACCGCCGTACCCCACGCGGGAGATTCACCTCACCAACGCCGACGTGCCAATTGCCAGTCAGCGGTGTCGATACTTTGGGAACCTATTGAATCTTCTATACTTGCCGGCTGGTACCGATCGGCTCCGGTATCGTGAAGCCCAGGTTGAAAGCACGAAGCCCATATTGCGGGACCATATCAATGACTATCCGTTTTTTCATCGCCGTGCTGATCACACTGGGCAGTCTGTGCTCGGCCAACGCTGCCGGCCCCGATTGCTCGCGACCATTCACCCTGGCACTGCACGATCACGGTCTGCTCTATTCCGCCGACACCGACACGGGTATCGACAAGGACGTTGCAGATGAACTGATCCGCCGTAGCGGCTGCAAAGTCATGACAAGCCTGCTGGCACGCGCCCGTATCTGGCAGTTGATTGAATCCGGCGCACTCGATTTCAGCCTTTCCGGTATCACCAATGCCGAGCGCGACAAGTTCGCAGGTTTTGCCTGGTACTTCAGCAACAAATACTACCTGCTGGTGCGCAAGGATTCCGGCATACGCAGTCAAGGGGATTTCGAGCAGAACGAAAAATTACAGCTCGGTGTGATCCGCAGTTTCCGTTACAGCCCATCAGCCAATCAATTGGTGGACAAGCTTCAGGCTGCCAACCGTGTCAGCCAGGCAGGCGGCCTGACGCCGTTGTACCAGACCCTGATGCTGAATCAAATTCAGGGCATGATCATTGAGCCGTTCGATTACCCGTCGCTGGAGGAGAAAAAGATTCGCGACATCACGACCATCATCGAGTTCGGCGACCCGCCGGTTCCTCACGGTCTGATCATGTCGAAAAAAGCGCTGCCGCCGGCGCAGCAGGAGAAATGGCGCGCACTGGTCAATGGAATGCGCAGCGATGGAACCCTGCGCCGCATCTTCGAAAAATACTTCAAGGCTGACCTCGCCACCACGATGCTCGACTTCTAGCCGCCGCGATGACCGCTTTACGCATTTCACTGCCTGCACTGCGCCTGCTTCTGCTGCCCTGGCTGATTCTGGTCGCCATGCTTGGCGCGACCTGGTTCGTCTGGGATCACGAACGCCAGAACGCCCGCAAGGAACTGCATTCGCAATTCGACTTTGCACTGCGTGACACTGTCAGCCGGATTGAACAGCGCGTGGCGGCCTACGAGCAAATGCTGCGCGGTGTGCAAGGCTTGTTCGCCACGACGGACCTGAAGAATCGCCACGCCATTCGCGACTATGTCGAAACGCTCCGACTGGATGCCAACTTCTCGGGGATTCAGGTCATTGGGGTGATCGAACGGGTGCCGCAATCCAGAAAAGCGGCTCATGTCGCCGCCCTTCGCCGGCTCGGCGTGGCCGACTACAGCATTCACCCGGAAGGGGAGCGCGAGACTTACGCGCCGATTATCCAGCGTGAGTTTTACATTGACCGCAGCGATGCGCCCCTCGGTCTTGATACATGGGCCAACCCGGTGCGCCGCCTGGCAATGGAGAAGGCGCGCGATTCCGGCATGGCCGCCATTACGGGAAAGGTGCAATTGGTCATCGATAAAGACGCCGAAGACAACCCCAGCTTCATCATGTACCTGCCAATTTTCGCCCAAGGCCAGCCACGCGACAGCGTGACCCAGCGTCGTGCCAGTTTGATTGGCTGGGTCTATGCCGCGTTCCGCATGAGCGACTTCATGGCCAGTTTGTATGGCAGACAAGCGGACGGCCTCGCTTTTGCCATCTACGACGACGCCATTCCCAGCGCTGCCGCACTGATGTATAGCAATGGAGATGCCGCAGGCGGTGCCATGAGCGCCAATGAATATATGGTCGTCGCCGGTCATACATGGACGCTCACAGTCGCCACGCAAAATGAATTCGAAACCCGCTTCGGCCGAAATATCGCATTGATCATTGCCGTTACGGGTATCGGCCTGAGTCTGTCGATGGCATTGCTG
>CAJBAP010000131.1 GCA_903950295.1 uncultured Rhodocyclaceae bacterium | reverse complement strand
GGGCGTTGAGTCGGCGGGATGTTTAGTAGAGGGCATGTCGTCGCCTGAGCGACCGAAATCTGAGTGCAGCAGCCGTTGGCCATGCCAAAATCATCAGACGGCTTGCAGTCTATTGCCGCCGTCCCGCTAGCACCGACTTTTCGGGACTCGGCAAAATGCAGAGTCCACCGATAGCTTATTGAACGGGCCGCTGAGCCAAAAACTTGGCTTTGCAGATGAGGGGCTCCTTAAATCTCAGGAGGGCCCCAGTGTCCTGAGCCCATGGGCACTTGGCGCGAACTGTATCTCATTGGTGGATCAGCACAATCCAGCCGTCAGCCGGGTCGAATCGGTTGCCGATCTGCCGGCACCGAAGCGCAGCTAGTAAGTCATCTCGGAATTCGCCTCAGCCATCAAGAGAAAATTATTTAGATCGAGCCTCGGGCCATGCGTGGCAACCTTCGCGTGTCGGTGTGGCAGCCGGCGCGAAATCACGAACACATACCACTGATACGCCCGGAATGTTTTGGAAGGGCTGGAAGTAATCTGAATGCTGTGTTCGTGCAAGCGCCGATTGCCTCAAGCCAAGAGGCCCGCCCTTCCAAAGCACTTCGAGCGTTTCTTTTTGGCACTGACCGTACCGGTCGCGTCAGCAATGTGCCCATCACCGTGGCAGCTATCGAAAAAAACGGGGTTCGTGTTCCTGGCGTATCTGGCTGGGGGCCATGGGCGAGAACCCCAGTCAAAGACAACCTATGCAACGGAGAAACAGACATGACCGCGAAAGGCTTCATCGCCCGACAAGTCGGAACAGCAGGATGGACATGGGCGATGCCAGAAACGAAGTCAGCGGCCTGATCGCATCAGGGGAGGAGCAGGAATGAGTAAGTTCAAGGCCGGGGCATCCGGCAACCCATCAGGCAGGCCGAAGGGAATCAAAGATCGGCGCATCGTCATGCGCGAACTGCTGGAGCCCCACGCCGCGAAACTGGTGAAAACTGTTGTCGACCTTGCCTTGGCCGGCGACGTGCAGGCGTTGCGCATCTGCATTGATCGTCTCATTCCTCCGGTACGTGAGGAACGGCTACAGGTTGACCTGCCGCAGATCACGGACGTAGCCACCTGCAACGAGGCCCAGGCGCACATCACGGCTACCGTGGCCTGTGGCGATCTACTTCCGAGTGAAGGCGAAGCGCTTGCCGGCCTGGTTGAGCACCAGCGCCGTGCATTGGAAACGCACGACATGGCCAAGCGTCTCGAAGCCATCGAGCAACAACTGAGCAAGGGGAAGCCATGAACATTCAAATGGAGCGCAGGATCCTGAAGGCTGAGGAAGCTGCGGCCGCCAGGCAGCAGGCAAAACACCTGGTCAAGATCATGAGCTGCCCAGACGATGGCGATGCCGACGCAGTAACCTGCTACCGCGCCGAAGTCGAGCAGGCAATTCGTGATGGCTTCTTCGTGATTAACCTCGTGTCGCTACAGCCGGTGGCCCAAGCATGAGTTCGCACCTGCATAACCGCATCCGCAAGCTGGAACAGGCTATGACGGCCGGCAAGTATCCCGAGGACCAGCAGGATCCAGAGCTTATCTCGTTCCTGGCGAAGTTCGGCATCCCTGCCGAGCAGGTCCCCTTCGGTATTTCGGCCGGTGAGTACCTGGCAGAGGTTTTCAGGTTATTGAAGCCGAGAGTCCTCTTGCCGGTGACGCTGCATAGACCGGCGCAACCTCAACAAAGACCTGACGCTCAGCCTTCCGGGAGCAGCCTACAGGTTAAGAGGCAGTGAAAAATGTTTGCAAGGTGATGAGACTACGCTTCCTTGTCTGCCTTGCGGAACCGCTTGGTTAGTCCGAGAACGCCGAGACCGGTGAGCATGAGGAGCGCTGCTGGTGGAGCGGGAACTGGGGAGACTGCCACATCACCGTCACGGACTGCCCAAGCATAATAATTAGAGTCTGGATTATTACTAGCGTCCTGAACTCCAAGATCAAATCTATATGTAAATGGGCCGGGGTGGATGGGACTTAATGTTGAAAACCAATAGAAGCTAGGCTGAATATTCAAAAGCATTCCGCTGGAAGCCAAGGGGCCAGTGCTCCCGCCTAGTTCAGTGTAAATATGCCCTAGCTCACCGGCCCTGCATCCATACCCGTTAGTTTGATCCGTTGATGAACATGTTGAGTCGGGTATAAATGTCTTCGGCAATCGCCAATCACTAAAGCCGCCATAATCCAGATTGCCAGCCCATGTTAAGGCTGCCGACCAAGTCATCCTTCCCCCCGATGCGTAACCAGATGTGGCGGCATAGTTCGCATCCTGCAACCATGTGACATTCAGCACGTCGTCGTAGATCAAGCCGCCGCCACGGTCGAATAGTGAGGCATGTGCCGATCCCATCACGACTGTCGCTGCCAGTGCGACCGCTAGTTTTCCGAGCTTCATCCCGCTCTCCCATGTCATGACAATGGTAATCAATGCGTTGGTTCTACGCCCATAGCGTGAAATAGATATAGCCCATTCTGATTAGCACCGAAAGTCATAGGATGCCGCAGTAGAAAGGTCGGCTTTTAGTCTGGTCGCAGGCCGGTGTATTTAGGTAGGCGCCAGAAAGACAAAGGCCGCAACCTTGCGGGAGCGGCCATTGTTGGCGCTTAGGTAGCTTTCGCCTTGCCTTGTTTCTTTGGAGCGGCCGCTCGCTTAACAGCTGAAGGTTGCTTAGGATTGACGATTGCCGCATCAACAGACGTTGGCCCATCTCCTTGGGCAGGCATTAAACCAACCTTTGAGATACCGATCATTGCCCCCGGCGTAGTTGATGCGGGATCAGGCCCAAAGGCTCCCATACCAATCTGATACTCCACCAGCAGGTCATACCGCCCCTCGTGCAAATCGTAGTGCTTCACCAGGATTGCGGCGAGCTCACGCATTGTTACAGGTGACTCAACAGGGGGAGGAACTACGGTGCTACCTCTTTGCGCTTTGTCAGTGTTTGACATTGCTGAAAACTCCCCATTGAGGCTTTGCTGATGCGCTTGAAACTAGTGTTTGTAAAGACTCGGTATTTAGATCAACAGATACGCGCACGTTGTGGTTAATGTCAGTCCTTGAATTAATGAAGGCATCAAGTGATCGAACCATGACGTCGTTAAGTGAAATGCCATCCGCCAAGGCTCGTAGTGTTGCAGCCTTGTGTAACGCTTCAGGGATACGAACATTGAATTGTCCTTTCAATGGTTTTTTCGGATCTCTGCCGAGGGCAGCGCATGTATCAAGATAATCATTCACGGCTGCCTCAAATTCATTTTTCAGTTCTGCTGGGGATGCTGCCTCGTAAGTCACGAGATCGTTGATAAACAAAATCTTCCCTCGACAGACCATGCGGGTCATGTCGATTTCAGCAGTTCCCTCGTACTCTTTGTACTTCAGAATGTCCACGTTCGCCCCTTCAGATGAATCCGTTTTCTTTTAGATGGTCAGAAACATCATCTATGCAACCCTTATCCACATCCGGCGATGGGTGTGGTTCATGACAAATAATCAGCAAGTCCCTTCCTTCATGAAAGAATTTTCTGCGTGACCCAGAACCTTTAAGCATTTTGTAGCCCAAGTGCTCTAGCACCCCCTTCAACTCGCTCCATTTAATATCGGCGGGCGTAGGCTTTGCACGCAATCTCTCGATGGATTTATGATGCTTCGACATGAGTATAAGTCAATAAGTTCTCACATTGTAACTAATAAACAGTTACATAATTCCGCAAGGTAACAATGGGATTCCAATTGCATTTGAGGCGATCATACATAAAAACCCCGGCCTGAGCCGGGGAGGTGTCACTGGCCTGTCAGCCTTCGCTGCTCTGCCCTCAACCTCCTGGCAGCCTTGAAGGCCATCATCCGGCCCTTGGGCGTCAGCCTGCAGAAAGCCGCCAGCAGCGCGGCCTCCTGAAGCTTCTCCCTGGTGTGAACGTCTGTGCCTGGTGTGTGGGTGGTGGTCATGCCTGCGCCATCCATTCGCTACGCGGTGCCAGAGTGATGACGTTGCCCTCGGTGCGGTACTTCGGCGTCATCTTGATCTTAGGCGTGGCGCGAAAGCCGGGCAGATCGATCAGCGGCGCTGGTCTTGGCAGAGCGTCCATTCTCAGTTCCCATTCGCCCCGTAGCCGTTGAGCGCCCTCCTCGCGTGCTTCCTCGATTTCACTGGATACACCGACAGCGACCCTGTACGTCGGCCGCTGTCCTTTAGATATCTGCTGGATGTACCTCCCTCCAGGGGCTCTGGCCATCTTACAGAAGCGCTCCATTGATCCGTCTGGCTTGATATTAACTGTGGTTTTCAGCATGCCAGGCCAGCCTGGGAAGTGACCTGCTGGAACAATGCCGGCTGCGACAAGTGCATCGGCCGTTCCTGTGTAAACGTCACCATGGGTTTCTTCGCGCAACTCAACACCCGGAGCGAACTGCTTTGCCACCGCGCCAACATCGAACTGGCGGCCGGGAAATGTGATTGAGGCAACGAAAATGCCGCCTCCATCTACGCTGTTGAAGTGTAGGTCGACTTTGAAGCCGCGCGGATCGACACATATCCGCCTCCAGCGACCGTCGTCATGCCCTGGAAAGTGAATGTCTAGACCAATCCCGATGCGCCGAAGCTGCTCCGGCGTGCCATAGATCAAATCACCCCAACGGAGAAGTTTGTAAACAAACCGTGGCTCGCTGAGGATACCGCCTATCTTCGCAGCGGTCGCACTCATGCTGCACCGCCTTTCGCTGCGGCTTGGATCGCATCTTCAAGCTGATTCAAGACCGTTACATCCGAGGTCATATCGTTTATCACGCTGAATAGGTGCATTGCTGTCTGATCGCGATTGCCCTCGCTGTGGCTCTCGATCCATGCCCGTCCGGCCGCTGACAGCGCGGTGAGCTTTTCATTCTGATCTGACAATTCATTTAGCCAAAAGGCGGCCATCTTTTGGTTGATCTCAACTTTGCTGGTGCTGGTATTCTCGCTGGTAGCCATGGTGCATCTCCTGTCTAGGTGCTTCGTGGTTAGGGTTGCCCTGGTGGTAGAGCACCAGGGTTTCCCGCTTGCCTGAGACCGTCAGGCGGCGGTTTGAGTCATTGTTCCAACCTCGCGGTCATCTGTCGTGGGATGAATGGGTGACGAATGGGGTTCATGCTGCTTTGCCGCTGCCGATCGGTACTACCTTGGCACCCGTCTTGAGCGCGTCGAGGTAGTCCGCCCAGGCTTGCAGCATCTCCCGGCGCTGGGGCAGGTATTCGGCTTTGTTGTAGACACCTCGCACGCCCTTCATGGTGTGGTTCAGCGCCTTCTCAATCACGTCCGTGTTCCAACCTTGTTCGTGCAGGATGGTTGAGGCAGTGCGGCGGAAGTCGTGAGGCGTGAAGCGCTCAATGCCGAAGTTTCCATTCCTGGTCATGGATTCGTGCAAAGTACCAGTGGACAAGCCCTTGCCGGGCGCCCGACCAGGCAGGATGAGCCCAATCCCGCCATAGATTCTTTTCAGTTCCATCAGGATTGCCACGACCTGAGGCGACAACGGGACCACGTGCGCTTTGCCGTTCTTGGTGCGCTCGCCGGGGATCGTCCAAAGCGCCTCGTCAATGTCGAATTCTCCCCAAGTTGCCCCGAGTAGTTCTTCACGGCGAACCATCGTGAGCAGCAACAGGGGAAACGTCAGGAGCGTAGCCGGCTCGCCGCGCGCACCATCAAGGCCGCGCAGCAACGTACCTATTTCTGTCGTGGATAGCGCCCGAGTCCTGGCCTTCTTTTCACCGATCACGCGCAGCGGAATCGCCGCGGCAGGATTGGAGATCATCAATTGCCGGCCGATGGCGAAGTCGAACATCCGCCTGGTAGTGCCGTGAATTGCCACGGCGGATGCTGGCGCTTCCTTCTTGATGCCGTCGAGGAAGCTCAGAATGTCGGTGGGGGTGATATCCGCCAGCGGGTAGCGTCCGATCTTGGGCGTTATGTAGGCCGTAAAGTGCCAGGCCATGTTGTCTCCGCCGTCCTTTGTGCGCTTTGCCAGGTCGGCCTGATACAGCACGACCAGTTCCTCCACCGTGCCAGCCTGACCAGCTAACTGCTTCTCGCGCGCCATCTCCCTGACCGGAGACTTGCCTCGCACTACCATCGCTTCCAATTCAGCGCGTCGTGCTCTTGCTTCCGTCAGGGGAACGGCAGGGTAAGCGCCGATCTTGACCTTCTCGCGCTGACCCATGAGGCGATAACGGTAGCGCCATATCTTGGCCCCGGTTGCCGTGACTTCGAGGTAAAGGCCAGCGCCATCAACAAGCTCATACCGCTTGCCGGTTGCCTTGGCTGCCTTGATTTTGGCGTCATTGAGCATGATCCACCCCAAAAATTCCGCTTCAGGAGACCCACTAAATCATTCGGTGGGTCACTGGTGGGTCATTCTGCCGGCAATACCGGGAAACGTCAAGAAATGTTCATTGACCTGAAACCGTTGCTATTGCTGGCTTTTTACTGACCCCATGGAGGTTTTGAAATGCCAGGAAAAGCCAGTGGAGATAACAGGTGGCAATCTTCATGCGTGAGTTCCTGCGGTGAGGACGGGTATGATACGCAAAGCCCGTTGTCCCAACATTGCCCCAAGGAAGCGCATCCATGACCCAACAACAAAATCGACGCCAGTTCTGGCGTGCGCACTTTCACTCCACGGTTCAGCTGGTGCTGCACGGGCAGGTCACCGAGGCCGAACTGTATGACATTTCGCTCCGCGGCGCACTGATCAAGGTACCCGATGCCTGGACCGGCAAGAGCGGCGACCGCTGCCAGTTGCGCCTCAATCTGGCGACCGGCACAACCATCAGCATGAGCGCGACCATCACCCATGTGGCCGGGCGGCGCGTCGGCCTGCATTGCGAAAACATCGACCTCGACAGCGTGACGCACCTGCGTCGCCTCGTCGAATTGAACTCGGGCGATCCGAACCTGCTCGACCGCGAACTGTCCGCCCTGTTGAGCGAAGCCGGAGACTAGCTCCAGCCAGGCTTCTGGTTACGGTTGGTTACGCGGTTGCGACCATGCCGTTATGGCGCAACAGCGCATCCGGGCTCGGGTCGCGGCCACGAAAGGCCTTGAACGATGCCAGCGCCGGGCGGGAGCCACCGACCGCAAGAATCTCCTGCCAGAAGCGCTTGCCGGTGGCCGGGTCGAGTACCGTACCGGCGTGTGGAACCGCCTCCTCGAAGGCGGCATAGGCATCGGCCGACAAAACCTCCGCCCACTTGTAGCTGTAGTAACCCGCCGCATAGCCGCCACCAAAAATGTGCGAAAAGCTTTGCGGGAAGCGCTGCCACTCCGGCGGCGTAATGACCGCCACCTCGCGTCGTACCTCGGCCAGTAAATCCATGAACGATTGCTTGCCGCCCGGCTTGAATTCACTGTGCACCCGCAGATCGAAGAGAGCGAACTCGACCTGGCGCAATGTCTGCAGGCCACTCTGGAAATTCTTCGCTGCAATCATCTTGTCGAACAACTCGCGCGGAAGTGGCGCACCGGACTCGGCATGTGCGGTCATGTCGGTGAGCACATCCCATTCCCAGCAGAAGTTTTCCATGAACTGCGAAGGCAGTTCGACGGCATCCCATTCCACGCCGTGAATGCCGGCGACGGCGAGTTCCTCGATCTCGGTCAGCAGGTGATGCAGGCCGTGGCCGGTTTCGTGGAACAGGGTATTGACGTCGTAGTGGCTGAAGGTGGCCGGTTTGTTACCCACCGGCGCAGGGAAGTTGCAGTTGAGGTAAGCCACTGGCGTTTGGATGCCGTCAGAAAAGTCGGCGCTGGCGGGACGGCAACGGCGCGCAATCGCTTCGTCCATCCAGGCGCCACCACGCTTGGTTTCACGCGCATAGAGGTCGAGGTAGAACTGGCCGATCAACTTGCCGTCACGCAGGATGCGGTAAAAACGCACATCAGGGTGCCAGGCCGGGGCGCTGTCGGGTTCGAGCGAGACGCCGAACAGCGTCTCGATGACACGAAACAAACCGGCCAGCACTTTCGGTTCGGGAAAATATTGTTTCACCTCGTCGTCCGAGAAAGCGTAACGCGCCTGCTTGAGCTTCTCCGAAGCCCAGGCCAGATCCCAGCTTTCCAGCGTTTCCAGGCCCAATTCGGTGCGAGCGAATGCGCGCAGTTCAGCCAGATCGCGCTCGGCGAAGGGGCGTGCCTTGGCGGCCATTTCGCGCAGAAAGGCGGCGACCTGCGCGGGTGAATCGGCCATCTTCGGCGTCAGCGACACCTCGGCGTAGTTGTTGAAGCCCAGCATCCGCGCCTCTTCATCGCACAAGGAGAGAATGCGGTCGATCAGCGGGCCATTGTTCCATTCGGGCTTGCCGAACTCGGCGGCACGCGTGGCGTAGGCGCGATACAGGCGTGCGCGCAAATCGCGGTCGTCGGCGTATTGCATCACCGGCAAATAGGATGGCGCGTGCAGGGTGAATTTCCAGCCCGGCTTGTCATCTTTCTCGGCGGCAGCACGGGCAGCAGCTTGCGCGTCCGCAGGCAGACCAGCTATCCCTTTCAAATCAAGAATCCATTCGGCGTGCGCGTTGGTCGCATCAAGAATGTTCTCCGAAAACTTCGCCGCCAAGGCGGAGAGTTCTTCCTGGATTTCCTGAAAACGCGGCTTCTGCTCGGGCGGCAGTTCGGCACCCGCAAGGCGAAAATCACGGATGTCGTTGTCGATGATGCGCTGGCGCGTCGGTGAAAGCGATGCAAATGCCGGGCTTTGCCGCAGCGCCTTGTACTTCTCGAAGAGCGCCAGATTCTGGCCGAGTTCCGCGTAGAACCGGCTCACCTCCGGCAGCATCCCGTTGTAGGCCTCGCGCCAGGCCGGCACGTCATTCACCGAGTGAATGTGACCGACGATGCCCCAGGCACGCCCGAGACGCTCACCGGCATCGGTCATGGGCTGAACAAATTCATCCCAGGTCGCAGGTGTATCGGGCTGCTCCAGTCGCACCAGCAGGGCGCGGTTTTCACCGAGAAGCTGGTGGATGGCGGGCGCGACGTGATCGGGTTCGATGACGTCGAAACGGGGCAGACCGGTGAAATCGAGGAGTGGGTTCATGTGTTCGTAAATGGGGACAGCGGACGATGCTTCAATCGTCCGCAAAAAGTCGGTGCTGGCGGGACGGCATGCTGCCGATCCGCTGCCCGCATGGGAACGGCGACGCTCAGCCGGTGAGGCGGGTCAGCGCTTCGCGATACTTGGCAGTGGTTTTTGCCAGAATCTCGGCCGGCAGTTTCGGGCCCGGCGCCTGCTTGTTCCAGTCCAGGGTTTCGAGATAGTCACGCACGAACTGCTTGTCGAAACTGGCAGGGCTGGTACCTACCTTGTACGTGTCGGCCGGCCAGAAACGCGAGGAATCGGGCGTTAGCACTTCGTCAATCAGGTAGAGCAAGCCGGCAGAATCCAGACCGAACTCGAATTTGGTGTCGGCGATGATGATGCCGCGCGTGCGGGCATAAGCAGCTGCCTCGCTGTAGAGGCTCAGCGCCGCGTCGCGTACCTGCGCGGCGAGGGCCGGACCAATGGTCTTCTCGACCGTGGCATAGTCGATGTTCTCGTCGTGGGTGCCAAGCTCGGCCTTGGTCGATGGCGTGAACAGCGGCTCCGGCAGTTGTTGGGCCATCTGCAATCCGGCGGGCAGGCCAATGCCGCACACCTTGCCGGTCGCCTGGTAATCCTTCCAGCCCGAGCCAATCAGGTAGCCGCGCACCACCGCCTCGATGGGCAGGGGTTTGAGCCGCTTGACGACGATGGCACGGCCCCGCACCTGTTCGCGCTCGTTCGGTGCAACCACCGTTTCGGGGTCGATGCCGGTGATCTGGTTGGGGATGATGTGCCCGAGCTTCTTGAACCAGAAATCGGCGACGGCGGTGAGCACTTCGCCCTTGCCCGGAATCGGGTCTGGCAGGATGACGTCGAAGGCGGAGAGGCGATCGGTGGTGACGATCAGCATCTTGTCTGCGCCGACGGCGTAGTTGTCGCGCACTTTGCCGCGACCGAGCAGCGGCAGGCTGGTAATGGTGGAATCGAACAGGGCAGTCGTCATGATCATTTGCTTACCGCTTACGTGGGGGTTGGCCGCAGCGGTGCCACGGCAGCGGAACTTTACCGCAAATCGGCAAAGCGCCCACGCAGGTAGTCGATGATTTTTCCGGATTCATAGAGCCACTCATGATTGCCGGCGGGATCCGTGATCCGCAGGCAGGGCACCATGGCGCGTCCGCCACCGGCGACCAGTTCGTCACGATGCGGGCCCTCACCCTGGGCGTCGCGGCGCTCTACAGCGAGCGACAAGCGGCGCATTTCCTGCCGCACCTTGATGCAGAACGGACAGGTCTGGAACTGGTACAGCACGAGCTGGCGGCAAGCGCGATCCACCTCCGTCTGCGCGACCGGCGTGCGTACCAGGCCATGCGGCCGGGTGAGCCATTCCCAGAGCAGCATGAAGGGGCCGAGGATGACCCGCAGGGTTTTGAAGAACATGCGGAAAACAGTTTTCATGGTCGAACCTCCCCTGCACCCTAGCGATGCCGCGATCCGGAATGATGCCCGGGCGCAGCAGGACGGCGCTGGCCGTCGCCGGCGCCTGCCGGTTTGCCACCCCGACCAGACGGCTGGCGACTTCCGGGTTTGGCGGAAGCTGCACCGCGCGGCGCTTGGGCACTGCGCCCGGTGCGGGGCTTCTGGATCGGTTCCGCCTTGATGCGCGGATCAGGTTCGAAGCCGGGCACGATGCGCTTTTCGATATCGCGCTTCAGGATTTTCTCAATGTCCTTCAGCAGCTTGTGCTCATCCACGCACACCAGCGACACCGCCTCGCCCGAGGAACCGGCGCGACCGGTACGGCCGATGCGATGCACGTAGTCTTCGGGAATATTGGGCAGTTCGTAGTTCACCACGTGGGGCAGTTCGTCGATGTCGATGCCACGGGCGGCAATATCGGTGGCAACCAGCACATGCAGCTTGAGCTTCTTGAAGTCTTCCAGCGCCCGCTGGCGCTGGTTCTGGCTCTTGTTGCCGTGCAATGCCGCCGCCACGATACCGGCCTTGTCGAGCCGGTCGGCAAGGGCGTCGGCACCGTGTTTGGTGCGCGTGACCACCAGCACCTGATGCCAGCCATGGTCGCTGATCAGTTTGATCAG
>CAJBAP010000130.1 GCA_903950295.1 uncultured Rhodocyclaceae bacterium | reverse complement strand
TGATTGCCCGACTCGGTGGCGAGGAATTCTTTGCCCTGTTGCCGCACACCGACGCGACCGCCGGAAAAGGATTCGATCAGCGCCTGCGGGGCGAGCTTGCCCGTGCAGCTCCAGCCGAACTTGGTTTTGCACTTGATTTCAGCAGTGGCCTGGCCGTATTGGGGGTTGCCGAAACACTTGAAGGTCTGATGTCGCGTGCCGATGCAGCCCTCTATCGGGCCAAGGCCAACGGACGCGGGCATCTTGTGGTGGATGAAGGGTCCTAGTGCCGTCTCGTCAGCACCGACTTTTTGCCCAACCTTTTGCCATGCCTACCCTGCTCATCCACGCGCCCGACGGTGACCATCGACTAAACGTTCCATTGGGGCAATCGGTTCGCGATGCGCTCGACAGCACCGAACTACGGGTCCGCGCGGCCTGCGGCGGCACCGGCAGTTGTGGCGCCTGCCTGATTCGCCTGATCGGCGGCAAGGTCACTCCGCCGACCGTCGCCGATTACATGAAACTCACCGCCGACGAGCGCGCATCCGGGCAACGGCTGGCCTGCCAGATGCGGATCCAGGGCGATGCTGAAGTACGCCTGGAAGACCCTGCCCCGCCATCAGCATGGCGCAGCATTCCCCCCGAAGATCTTTTGTCCCAGAACGGAGAATGTCCTGAATTGCAGGACGACATCTATGGCGTGGCCGTCGACCTGGGAACCACACACATCCGTGTGGCCTTGTGGGACCGCAAACATGGACGTCGCATTGCCACGCGCCTCGGCCCCAATCCGCAGGGCGTATTCGGTGCCGATGTGCTCAACCGGATGGACGCGGCGCAACGTAATCCCGAGCGTGCCACCGAACTCGCCCGACTGGCGCGGAATGCGATCGTCCATGCGGTGCGCGACATTCTGGCGCGCGATGTCGGCGAAGTCAGCCCTATGCTGGCGCAGATTGGCCAGGTGGTCATCGCCGGTAACACAGCCATGCTGGCGCTATTGAGCGGCCACGGTAGCGAGGCGTTGCTTGACCCCGAGCATTGGCAGCGTGCCGTGGATTGCCAGCCGCGCAATCCTGCCGACTGGCCCGCCGAATGGTTCATGCCGCATGCCGAGATCCGCCTTCTCGATCCGGTCGCCGGGTTTATCGGCTCGGATCTGATCGCCGACCTGCTGGCGACCGACATCACTTCCGGCGCACCGGGCAGCTTGCTGATGGATGTCGGCACCAACACCGAGATTGCCCTGTGGGACGGCGCTACGCTGCACCTGACGTCAGTGCCCGGTGGCCCCGCCTTCGAGGGCGTCGGCATTCGTCACGGCATGGCCGCCGAACCCGGAGCGATCTGTCGTGTGCAAGCCGCCGCAGCATCAGAAGAAGGCTTTACGCTGGATGTCATCGGCGGCGGCTTGGCGCGTGGCTTATGCGGCTCGGGCCTTGCCGACGCGGTCGCCGTGCTGCTGGCGCGCGGCGTGGTGCGGCCTTCCGGACGCTTCGATCCTCAGCATGTCGGACCACTGTCAAATGAAGGCTACCTGCTTGATCCAGACAACCCCCGCAGTGCCATTGCCGGTGGCGACATTGATGCCTTTCAACGCGCCAAGGCTTCTGTGGCCGCCGGCCTGGAGGCACTGTTGCGCATAGCCGGCATGAATTGGCCGGACATCCGGCGACTGTGTGTTTGCGGTGCATTCGGGCGTCAGCTCGATATTGCCAACGCAATGCAGGTCGGACTATTGCCGCCGATTGCACCGTCGCGTATCGAACTCTTTGCCGACGCGACACTGGCCGGCTGCGAGCGCGTCCTGCTCGAACCCGCAGCAACCGTGCGTTTCGCCGATTTGACGGCGAAAGCCAAAACGATCAATCTCTCACAGGTGACGAGCTATGAAGAAAGCTATATCAACCATTTGCGTTTGCGACCGATGCCGGACGTCGTGGTAGACAGCCGCATCCGCTCATGACCAGTCATTGAGAAACAACTATACGACCATGCTCACAACGATCATTCAAGCCTACAACGAAGCTGTATTCGACACTGACAAGGAAGCCGCTTTTGAGGTGGTGGCTACCGCAATGAAAGAAGGCATCAGTGCCGAGGACGTGGTTTTCAAGATTGTCATTCCGGCCGTCGAAACCATGATGTCGGAAATCACCAAGGACCCCGACACCAATCTGGCCCAGCATTTCATGACGGCACAGATTGCCTCGGAAGTCACCGAGCGGATGCTGACCCTGTTCCAGCATCCGCCGGAAATTCTCGGTCGCGTGGTGATCGGCACCGCCGCCGGTGATCTGCACTCCTTGGGAAAACGGATTGTCTCGGGCTGCCTCAAGGCGATGATGGTCGACGTCATCGACCTGGGCGTCAACGTGCGTCCCGAGCAATTTGTCGACGCCGCGCTTGAACACGATGCTCAGGTGATCGCCGTCTCGGCCATGATGGTGCACACCGCGACCGGCGAAAATGGCGCGCGCAAAGTGCGTGCCCTGCTGCATGAACAGGGGCTGGAAGATCGTATCAAGCTGGTGGTGGGCGGCGCCCCCTATCGCTTCGACGGCGAGCTATACAAAAGTGTCGGCGCTGACGACTGGG
>CAJBAP010000129.1 GCA_903950295.1 uncultured Rhodocyclaceae bacterium | reverse complement strand
AGCCCGATCCACGACCGCATCGACGGCGGCATGACCAAGGCGGCGATGGATGCGCGCATCGACCAGATCAACCGCTTCGAAGCGATGCTGGTCAATGAAGGCGCACTGGTGCTGAAGTTCTGGTTCCACCTGACCAAGGATGGCCAGAAGCGCCGGTTGAAGGCACTGGAGAAAGACCCGAAGACCGCCTGGCGCGTCACCAAGTGGAACTGGGACCGTCTCAAGACCTACGACAAGTTGCAGGAGGTCGTCGGCCACGTGCTGCGGATGACCAACTCCCCCTGGGCGCCGTGGACCATCATCGAGGGCGAAGACGATCGCTATCGGTCGCTCACCACCGGGAAGATCCTGCTCGAAGCCATTCGTCAGCGCCTGGCCAATGTCAACAAGCAATTCACCCCGGTGGCACCGCCGGCCCGACCCAACATCGACGGCCGCGACGTACTCTCGGAACTCAAGCTCAATCGCAGGCCCATCACCAAGGATATCTACGAGACGCAACTGGCCAAGTGGCAAGGCAAGCTCGCCGAACTGGTTCGCGATCCGCGCTTCAAGAACCGTTCGGTGATCTGCGCTTTCGAAGGCTCGGATGCCGCCGGCAAGGGTGGCACCATCCGCCGCATCATTGCCGCGATGGACGCCCGCGATTACCAGATCGTACCAGTGGCCGCGCCGACCGAGGAAGAACGCGCCCAGCCTTATCTGTGGCGCTTCTGGCGGCATATTCCGCGCAACGGCCGCGTGACAATCTTTGACCGCACCTGGTATGGCCGGGTACTGGTTGAACGGGTCGAAGGCTTTTGTGCCGAGGCCGACTGGCTGCGTGCTTATTCGGAAATTAACGACTTCGAGCACGACCTGTCCGATTCCGGCGTCATCGTCATCAAGTTCTGGCTGCAGATCAGCAAGGAAGAGCAGCTCAAGCGCTTCAAGGAGCGCGAAAAGATCGAGTTCAAGCAGTTCAAGATCACCGACGAAGACTGGCGCAACCGCGAGAAGTGGGACGCTTATCACGAGGCAGTCTGCGACATGGTGGATCGCACCAGCACCGGCAACGCACCGTGGACATTGGTCGAGGCCAACGACAAGAACTTCGCCCGCGTGAAGGTCATCCGCACCGTCTGCGAACGTCTGGAAGCGGCGCTTGATGCCAAGCCAGGCGCAGAAGGTGTAGCGGCGGCCGAAAAGTCGGCGAAGAAGAAAAAAGATTAAGCTGTCAGTACCATGACCATCGAAACGCGCGAGACACCACCGGAGAGTGACACCCGTCTGGTCGCCTGGGTACGCCAGGCGGCTCCTTATATCCACGCGTTTCGTGGGCGTACCTTCGTCGTCGCTTTCGGCGGCGAAGTATTGGCTGACGGTGCCGCACAAGCGCTGATGTACGACATCGCGCTGCTCGACAGCATGGGCATACGCCTCGTGCTGGTACATGGCGCACGGCCACAGATCGATGCCGAGATGCACGACCGCAATCTTGAACCGCGCTTCCACAAGGGCCTGCGCGTTACCGATGCGGCGGCGCTCGAATGCGTCAAGCGCGCGATGGGTGTGACGCGCATCGAGATCGAGGCGTTGTTGTCCCAGGGCTTGCCCAACACGCCGATGGCAGGCGCGTTTCTGCGCGTCACCGGCGGCAATTTCATCACCGCACGACCGGTCGGCGTCGTCGATGGCGTCGACTTCCAATACACCGGGGCTGTACGCAAGGTGATTGCCGAGGAGATACAAGGCGATCTGGCGCAAGAGAACGTGGTGCTGATCACCCCGATCGGCGCCTCGCCCACCGGCGAAATCTTCAACCTGGCCTGGGAAGAAGTGGCCGAGGCCGTCGCCGTGGCGATCCAGGCCGACAAGCTGATCTATCTTTCCGACGCCCCCGGCCTGGTCGATCGCAATGGCATCGCCATCGACGCTCTCACCGTGGATGAAGCCGAACAACTGCAGCGCAAGGTCGAACAGGCAGCGGAAATATCCCGCGTCCTGCCCGGCTCGATACGCGCCTTGCGTGGCGGCGTCGGGCGCGTGCATTTTCTTGATCGCAAGGCCGACGGCGCCATGCTCATGGAATTTTTCACGCGCGATGGCTATGGCACGGTAATGACGCAAGATCCGCTGGCACGGCTGCGGGATGCCACCATCGACGACGTCGGCGCCATCCTGGGCCTGATCGAACCACTGGAGACCGATGGCACGCTGGTCAAGCGCGGGCGCGAACGGCTCGAGATGGAAATCACCCGCTTCTCGGTGGTCGAACACGACGGGGTCATCGTCGGCTGTGCCGCGCTTTATCCCTTCTCTGGCGAAAAAGCTGCGGAACTTGCCTGTCTGGCCGTGACGCCAGAATTCCGCCGCGCCGGCTACGGCGACCAGTTGCGCAAACATATCGAGACGCGGGCGAAGAAGATGAAGTTGAAGAAACTCTTCGTCCTCACCACACGCACCGCACACTGGTTCGTCGAGCGCGGTTTCGTCGAAGCCGAGCCGGATGCACTGCCGACCGCGCGCCGCGAGTTTTACAACTACCAGCGCCGCTCGAAGGTACTGGTCAAGACCCTGTAGAATTCATCTTTACCAAGCAGAGGATTTCCCCATGGCAAGAATGGTCAATTGCATCAAGCTCGGCCGCGAAGCCGACGGTCTCGACTTCCCACCAATGCCCGGCGAGATGGGCAAGCGCATCTACGAAACGGTGTCGAAAGAAGCCTGGCAGCAGTGGATAAAACTACAGACGATGATCATCAACGAAAACCGTCTGAATCTGGCCGATGCCCAGCACCGCAAGTATCTGGCCGAACAGGTTGAAAAGCATTTCTT